>CAJUJU010000030.1:39867-43768 GCA_910586835.1 uncultured Acetatifactor sp. | reverse complement strand
AGCACCGAGGGGGAGAAGGTACGCCCCCGTTGGCCGGACGGTACGCCTGCCTATACGATCAAAAAATTCGGCGTGGTAAACCGCTATGATCTGTCAAAGGAATTTCCCATCATGACGCTGCGCAGGACGGCGTTGAAATCCGCTGCCGATGAGATTTTATGGATTTGGCAGCAGAAGTCCAACAATATCCACGACCTTCACAGCCATATCTGGGATGAGTGGGCGGATGAAGACGGCTCCATTGGTAAGGCATACGGCTATCAGCTGGGTGTAAAGCATCAGTATAAGGAGGGAATGATGGATCAGGTGGATCGGGTGATCTATGATTTGAAGAATAATCCCTTCAGCCGCCGCATCATGACCAATATTTATGTACATCAGGATCTGCATGAGATGAATCTGTACCCCTGTGCTTACAGCATGACCTTCAACGTGACGCAGAAAAGGGGAGAGGAACGGCTGACGCTGAACGCGGTTTTGAACCAGCGTTCCCAGGACGTGCTGGCAGCAAACAACTGGAATGTAGTGCAGTATGCGGTTCTGATGCATATGCTTGCTCAGGTCTGCGACATGAATGTGGGTGAGCTGGTGCATGTGATTGCGGACGCTCATATCTACGACCGGCATGTGCCTATTATCCGGGAGCTGATTGCCAGGGAACCGAAGCCCGCGCCGAAGTTCTGGCTGAATCCGGAGGTTCATGATTTCTATCGGTTTACCAGAGAGGATGTGAAGGTGGAGGAATATGAGACCGGGGAGCAGATAAAGGACATTCCCATTGCCATTTAAGTTTCAGATATTGTTTTGTTATAACTGTTTTCCTCCTTGAGAAGGGACGGGCGGTTTCCTTTGCCTATGCGCTCAGAAAACAGAGACTGGACGCGGATCTGATCTGTATCATTACGGAGGAAGTTCTGGCGGAATGGGGTGTCAAGACCGGTTCCAGAGTGTGCCATGAGGAGCGCAACAGAGAGATTCGGGAGGGTTTCTTTGGAGGAGCGTCAGAGGAAGAGCTGGAGGAGCGGTTTGGACTTGCGAAAAACACAATTCAAAAAATTATATACGGCTAAAACAGGTCAAGCACAGGGCGTCGGAGGATCCGGCGCCCTGTTTGTGCGGATAATTGATTCTTCGTTTTTGATGGGCAGCACAGTGTTGCGATCCGGTTTTCAGGCTCAGTTGCAGTCGAAGTCAAATTAAAGAACAAATGTTTGCAAAAAGTGAATTGACAAAGCAGAACATAGGTTCTATACTTAGAGTTACAAACAGAAAAAGACCCGTCCTCAAACGCTGTTGCCGCAGCATCGGACAGGTCTTCCCGTATACACACAAATTCATTGCCAAAATGGCCGGAATTTGAAGTGCAGAATTGCACCTGTCTCTATTCTAACTATTTTTTTAGTATAAGTCAAGTTATTTCGAGCGATTCTGCGGAAATTCTGTTTGAATAAGAAAGCTTTCTTTTTTGCGCCTGTTTTTGAAACTAAAGACAGGGAAGTCAGGAGAAAGGGAAGCGAGGGAAAGGAAGGCAAGGGAAAAGGAAAACGGGAGAAAGAAAGGCGAGGGAAAGAGAAGGCAAGAGAAAGAGAAACGAGAGAAGAGAAGGCAAGAAAGAGGAAAGCGGGAGAAAGGCGGCAAGGGAAAGGAAAACAGCGAGGAAGGAGAAGAGATATGACAGGAAGGGAGCAGCAGCTGAATTTTTACTATAGTGCAGATGCCCGGAGGCTTCACAGGATAGTGGATTCTATTTTGCTGAAATTTGGAGGGCTGTCTGATAAGGACAGGGATGATTTTTACAGCCTGGCCAACGAGGTGTTTGTGGATGTGTTGAGGAGGTACAATGAGGAGCAGAGTTTCGAAGCGTTTTTGCAGTCCTGCCTTTTCAACAGGATTAAGACGGAAATGACCCGAAGAAATTGTGAAAAGCGCAGAGCGGACAGAAGATCTGTCTCCATCGACACGCCGGTGGGCGAGGGGGAAGAGCTTACGCTGGGCGATACGATTGCTGACAGCTTTGACCTGGAGACGGAGGTTCTGGGAAGTGATGACTGCAGAACCATGAAAATGGAAAAGTATCTTGACAGGCTGTCGAGACGGCAGAGAAGAGTGGCGGAGCTGTTGACTGCGGCCTATGGGGCCGGAGAGATCCAGGCGATACTGCAGATCACACCCCTGGAGTACGCGGATGCGATGTCGGGGCTTCGTTCCTATGAGAATGTATCGTTGTTGTTTTGAGAAGAAAGGATGGAACAGAAAATGGAGTTGATCAGAGACAAAAGGGTAAAGGACGCAATGATGAATTCTACCATACAGAAAATGTTTCAGAGAGGAGAGCTGAGAAAGGATCACCCACTGCAGAGAAAGCCCGGCAGATGGAACAACGGCGACAGGGACGGCCTTGTGGCAACGGTTCTGAAAAATGAAGATATTGATTCCATCAAGATATGCGAACAGCTTACGGAAAACGGGGTTATTCTGTGGGTGATCGACGGACTGCAGAGGCTGACGACGCTGAATTCCTATTATAACGAGGGCTTCAAATTGGGGAACGGTGTGGAGTTTCCCGTCGTGACGTATCAGGCAACAGTCAGGGACGAAGACGGTAATGTGATCAAGGATGAGTACGGTAACTATGCGTATGAGCTTGTGGAATGCGACCTGCGCGGAAAATTTTTCAGTGATCTTCCGGTGGAATTGCAGGAAAGGTTCGGCAATTTTAAAATAGATATGGTAAAGCATCTGAATTGTACGGATGAGGAGATCGGCTACCATATCAGGCGTTACAATAAACAGAAATCCATGAACGGAGCGGAAAATGCAGTTACCTATATGGATAACGCGGCGAGAGAGGTGAAGCGGGTCACCCTGAATAACCGTTTCTTCAAAAATGATGTGTACAGTCAGATGGAGAGAAACAACGGAACCATAGAAAGGATTGTCATGGAATCCGTCATGTGTATGTTTCACCTTGATGAGTGGAAGAAGCAGAGCAGAAAGATGGGTGAATTTTTAAACAGGCATTCCGGCAGGCAGGAGTTTGAACGGTTGAATGATAATTTAAACCGCCTGGAGGCGGCCTGCGGTGATGAGATTGCCGCCGTTTTTACCTCCAGGGATTCCTTTCTCTGGTTTACGCTGTTTGACAGATTTACGGCATGGGGAGTGGAGGATCGGAGATTTGCGGAGTTTGCTGTCTGCTTTTGCAAGGGGAGAATGGCGGAGAAAAAAATAAACGGGGAGTCTTTTGACCAGGTTGCCAGGAACAGATCTACAAAGGATAAATTTGTGGTGGAAAAAAAGCTGGAGATTCTGGAGGGACTGTTAAGGGAATTTCTGAAGCTTGGGTGTACAGGGAAAGGAGGCGCGGACGGGGATGAACCGGCGGCCTTTATTGCCGAAATGCTTCAGTTAGATGCGGCGGAGATCCGTGAGGATATGGATTTTTACAGAGAGTCCCTGGATGATTTGACCACAAGGACAATAAAGGACGGTTCGGCACTGCTGGCGGAGGAAAACAGATTATCTCTGTTAGCTATGGTGGTTTATTCCTACCGGAAAGACGTAGATTTGGATGAGTGGCTTGGCGGGTATGCCAAGACACATCCATCTTATCTTGCCGATCAGAAGAGAAACTTTTTACATATGAAACGTGATTTTGAGAAGAGCAGACAGCAGCCGTTTGGCAGGACTAAATGGTCGTCCCGGCACAGGGGAGAAATATCGTCCCGGCAAAACGGAGAAACGGCTTGAAAATGCTGATTGATCTGGTATAATGGATGTACAGACTGAAGGGAGGAACGGAATGCTTGACCAGAAAGACTTAGAACTGCTGCAGGGAATGATGGAATCCGTTGTGGGCTCAAGAATTGCAGAATCGGAAGAGCGGATGATCTCAAGGATT
>CAJUJU010000030.1:0-39767 GCA_910586835.1 uncultured Acetatifactor sp. | reverse complement strand
GCGGAGTCTGAAGAGCGGATGGATGCAAGGATTGCGGAGTCTGAAGAGCGGATGGATGCAAGGATTGCGGAGTCTGAAGAGCGGATGGTCGCAAAAATTGCGGAGTCTGAAGAGCGGACGAACGCAAGAATTGCAGAATCGGAAGAGCGGATGAACGCAAGAATTGCGGAATCTGAAGAACGGATGAACGCAAGAGTTGCAGAATCGGAAAATCTTCTTCTGGAAGAAATGGATAGAATGCAAACGAATATAACCAATCGGATCGATAAAATTGATTCCCGTTTGAATTCCATGCAGCATGAAATAAATGCCTGTAAGCTGGAAAGAGATTCCGTTGGCTTGTTGTTGAAAAAGATTGATCAGCTTGAAAAAAGAATTGAAGAGTTGGAAAGAAAAACGGCATAAAACATAAACGGCGTTTCTTGCTCTCCGTAAGGGAGAACAGGAACGCCGCTTTTTCATTTTGTTTTTGATGCAACGGGTTGCATTTGAGGAAGGAAAAGAATATAATTGAAAACAATGCTTTCGGGCAACAAAAAATGGAAGCAAGGGGGCTCGAACCCCTGGCCTTTCGCGTGTGAGGCGAACGCTCATCCCGGCTGAGCTATGCTTCCATTGATATTAAGTATATCACCTGATAGAAAAAAAGCAAGAGTGAATTGAAAAAAAATTGAAAGATCTACAGAATTGAAAAAATTGGAGAGGCATTGAAGATGATACAATACAGAGAATTGTATGAGAATGAGATAGAAAGGCAGCTGTTCCGGGATTTTGTCCGGCATCAGAATGTCACAAAGTGCTGGCGGAGAGTAGAGGGTGTCTGGATGATAAAGGACGCGCCTTTTGTGGATGACTGGTCAGAGGAGGATTATCAGTTTCTGATTTCCTGCCTGAAGCATACGGCTGCCGCAGGAGGCTTTTTGTACGCGGCATTTTGCGGCGGCAGTCTGAAGGGCTTTGTCTCGGTGGAGCCGGGGGTGTTCGGGGGAGAGCAGGGGTATCTGGATTTGTCCTGTATCCATGTGTCTGAGGACATGCGGGGCAGGGGAATCGGAAAAGTACTCTTCCTTGCCGCGAAGGAGTGGGCGCGGGAAAAAGGGGCAAAGAAACTGTATATTTCCGCACATTCCGCTGTGGAGAGCCAGGCCTTTTATCGGGCTATGGGCTGTGAGGAAGCTGAAGTTTATTGTCAGGAGCATGTGGAGCGGGAGCCTTTTGACTGTCAGCTGGAGTGCAGGCTGCAGTGACTGGCTGAGAGATTACTGCAATTGCTCTCTAACCAATCCGCAAATGTCACCAAAATATAGAAAAATCTGTTAATTACCGGTTCATTTTTACCGATATATGTAGTATAATAACCTTATGCAAGGCAGGAAAGGTTCATTTGCTTTTTCCGTAAACAGGACGGAGAGCGAGGGCTTTCCGGTATAAAAGTATTCTATAAGGCAGGAGACGGATCTTTGACAAAACAGGCAGGGAGGTATAACGATGAATATTAATGTTCGGGCAAGGACAGATGTTTCCTTTTTGTTTTCCAGTCTGGGCAGCGGCGCCGCAGGCGTAGGAGGCAGTAATTTTCTGAGCGATTACGCAAGTATTAAGAATGGCAGCTACGCCAAGCTGATGAAGGCTTATTACAGCGAAACCGCCAATGATTCCGTGAAGACGATAGCAAAAAACAATAAGTCGGTTTCCAAGGCGATGACGTCAAAGGAGTCCAAGAAGTATGCGGAGGTTCAGAAGGACACGGATGCTCTGAAGGAGTCCGCGGATGCGCTTCTCGGAAAGTCTCTTTTTGAAAAAAAGGATATTACCGTCACGGACGAAAACGGTGTGGAGAGTACCACCAGGGATTACGACAGAAATGCCATTTACAATGCCGTGAACAGCTTTGTGAATAATTATAATTCCGTGATCAAGTCCACTGGAGAGACGGACAATGATACCGTTGACCGCCGTGTGGCCAGCATGAAGAACGGAACGGCCAGTTATGAAAAGGCGCTCTCCCGTATCGGCATTGAGGTCAATACAGACGGGACGCTGTCTCTGGATAAGGACACTTTCATGAAGGCTGACGTATCCAAGGTGAAAAGTTTGTTCAATGGAAGCGGTTCCTATGGATATCAGGTATCCTCCCAGGCATCCATGATCAATTACGCGGCGGACAATGCCGTGCGCAAGGGGAGTTCTTATGGCATCAACGGCGCCTACAGCTCCGGTTTCAGCAACGGAAATCTGTTTAATAACTATTTTTAAAAATATTTCAAAAAATGTATTGACATTTTTGAGCGAATCATGTAGAATATGATTTGTTCGCAGGAATGGCGGAATTGGCAGACGCGCACGGTTCAGGTCCGTGTGGTAGTAATACCATGAGAGTTCAAGTCTCTTTTCCTGCAGGAAGATACAGCCCATGATTTAAAAATAATCATGGGCTGTTTTCTATATTTCCGGTTATAATGTGGAACAGGAATACCTTCCCGGGAGGTCGTGAGGAGATGGAAAAAAAGGACGGCAAACTGAAGAATGGACGCGGGGAATGGTATAAGCTGGATTTGTCGGCCATCGTATATCCCACTCTGCAGAGAAGAGATTTTTCGTCGGTATATCGGCTGTCAGTGGTGCTGAAGGAGGAGATCAAGCCGGATGTTCTGCAGAAGGCGCTGGATTTGACTCTGCCCAGGTTCCCTACCTACAAGGCGGCGATCAGAAAGGGGTTGTTCTGGCGGTATCTGGAGCCCAATGACCGGCCCGGCCCCTTCGTGCAGGAGGATGTGAAAAATCCCTGTCAGCCCATGCACTTCAAGGCAAATCACCGTTATCTGGTGCGCGTCTATTATTTTCGGAACCGGATCGCGCTGGAAGCGCACCACAGCCTGGGGGACGGAACCGGCGGAATGTGTGTGCTTCAGACCATGACTGCCGTCTATCTGAGGCTGCTGGGACATGAGGAGATAGAAAACGGAGGATATGTGCTGGATATCAACGGCGTGCCGGACGAGGAGGAGTTGGAGGATGCCTATATGCGTTACGCAAATGCCAAGGTCTGTCCTCCCAGGATCCAGGAGAAGGCCTATCGTGTCAGGGGAACCGCGGAGCCCTTTTACACCCTGAATATCATAGACGGCATCATGTCCGTATCGGAGGTGGCCGCCGTTGCGAAGCGCTATCATGCCACGATAACGGAATATCTGAATGCCGTGCTGCTCCATGCGCTTCTGACAAAGCAGCAGGAGGAACCCCATCTCCGGCTCAGGCCGGTGAAGATTGCCATGCCGGTGAATCTGAGGCGTTTTTTCCCCACCATTACGCTGCGTAATTTCATTACCATGATTTATCCCGGAGTGGATCCCAGGCTGGGGGAATATACTTTTGAAGAGATTGTTGTGCAGGTGCACAATTATATGCGTTATTATATCAATGAAAAGCTTCTGCGGGGCGATATTACCACAAATGCCGCAACCCAGCGGAATCCCCTGATCCGTGTGGTGCCGCTGTTTTTGAAGGATCTGGTGGTGAGAACCTTTTATACAAGGGTTCAGGATCGGAATTCCTCCGCGGGCCTGACGAATATGGGAGCCCTTCAGGTGCCGGAAGGGATGAAGCCCTATATCGAACGCTTTGATATTTATATGGGTCAGCCCTTTTCCAGAAGAACCAATTGTGCAATCATCAGCTTTGAGGATATCCTGACCGTAAACTTTGCCAGCAGCATCATAGAGGCGGATGTGGAGAGGTATTTTTTCCGCAGGCTGGTAAAGGACGGAATTCATGTGAAAATAGAGAGCAATCGCGGAAAGGAAGATTTTTGATATGTCATACTGCGTAAACTGCGGTGTGGAGCTGGATGCCTCCGCAAAAGAGTGTCCGCTCTGCAATACGCCCGTGCTGAACCCGAGAGAGTTGGAAAAAATGGTGCATGCTCAGCAGCCCTTCCCCACGAAAAAGGGAACGGTGGAGACGGTGAAACGAAGGGATCTGGGATTGCTGATTTCCATGGTGGTACTGGCCACCGCCGTCACCTGCGGCATTCTGAACGCGTTTGTCTTTCAGGGCGTGATGTGGTCCCTGGCGGTTATCGGTGTCTGTGCGATCCTGTGGGTCATACTGATACCGGTGATTATTTACACCAAACAGCCGGTCTATGTGTCCCTGCTGTTCGACGGACTGGTGGTGGTGGCTTATCTGTATATGCTGACCTTTCTGACAGGTATGGGAGAGTGGTTTCCGGAGCTGGGGGTGCCTATTGTGTTGTGGGTGACTGCTGTGGCGGAGGCGTTTACCCTGTGCGTCCGCAGGCTTCCCAGATCCTTTCTGACTGTCTCTCTTTATCTGTTTACGGCTGTTGGACTTCTCTGCGGCGGTCTGGAAATTCTGATTGACAGGTATCTTGGCGGGCATATTGCCCTGAGCTGGTCTGCGGTGGTGATGACGGTGTGCGGGATTGTGGATATTGCCATCATTACCATGCTTTCCCGCAGAAGGCTTCGGAACGCGGTTCGCAGGCGGCTGCATTTCTGACCGGAGGAGACCGGGTTTTTGACCGGGGGCAGCAGGATACAGAGCAGGAGAAACAGACAGTGGCATTTCGGCAAAGACTGTGCCGGAGTCAGGAAAGAAATAACAGGGTTTCCCGCGGAGAAGGTTATTACTTTTCCGGGGCGGGGGATGGGAGCAGAGGATGGAAAGGACAAACAAAAGAAATCAGAATCTGATGCAGCTGATCAGGAGGGTACATGGTCTGGTGGAGAAGCCTGATCTGGAAAAGCACAGGCAGTCTCAGGATGCCATCGGAGCCATTCTGAGCAATACCAGGTCAATCAATTACCGTGAGATCAGCATTGACGGTATGTATGCGGAATGGGTCAGCGTGAACCGGGCCCATATGAAAAAGTATGTGATTCTGCACTGTCACGGCGGCGGTTATTCCACCGGGAGCAGTCTGTATGCCAGGACGCTGACCTCCAAGCTCGCGGAATCCACCTCCATGGATGTGCTCTGCTTTGACTATCGTCTTGCGCCGGAGCATCCCTATCCGGCGGCTGCGGAAGATGCCATGAAGGTTTGGAATTATCTGATGCTTCTGGGTTACGGCGCAAGGGATGTGATCCTGACGGGTGATTCCGCGGGCGGAAATCTGGCACTTTGCCTGGCGCTGAAGCTGAAGGAGGAGGGAAGACTTCTGCCCAGAGGGATCGTGCTCATGTCTCCCTGGACGGATCTGACTTCTTCAGGAGAGTCCTTTGACACAAGGGCGGAGCTGGATCCGGTTCTGAACAGTGAATACATTGACAGAATGATTGCGGCGTATGCAGGAGAGCGGGATTTGAAGGAACCTCAGATTTCACCGCTGTACGGGAACTATGAGGGATTTCCGCCGGTCTATATCCAGGTGGGGGAGAATGAGATACTGCTTAGTGATTCGGTGCGTCTGCATCAGGCTCTGGTAGCGTCCAACGTGTCGGTGAGGATGGACTGCTATCCGGGAATGTGGCATGTGTTTCAGATGTCCCCTGTAAAGGCGGCAAGGGATGCCATGGATAAAAACGCAGAATTTATTTACGATATTTGCAGGTAAAAAGCGTCCCTTCGTGACGCTTCGAAGAATGCTTCGCATTCTTCCCTTGTCAGGACGAAAATTTCTATAAGATAAAAAAGGAAAACGTTTACAGGCGCAGAATATATAAACAGAAGACGGCGATCCAGAACGGCCGGGAACAAGAGCCCGGCGGGCAGGAGTATAGGCATGACGATCAGAGAGAGCTTGGAACAGAGGGAAGAGGACTATCTGAGTGAATTTGCATCCCGGAGCAGAACGTCCAGAGGAAGGCTGAAGCAGGAGGTGGAGTGTGATATCCGTCCTGCTTTTCAGCGTGACAGGGACAAGATTCTGCACTGTAAGGCATTCCGCAGGCTGAAGGATAAGACTCAGGTGTTTCTGTCACCGGAGGGGGATCATTACCGGACCCGTCTCACCCATACGCTGGAGGTGTCTCAGAACGCGCGAACCATTGCCAAGGCGCTGAAGCTGAACGAGGATTTGGTGGAGGCCATCGCGCTGGGGCATGATCTGGGGCATACGCCCTTTGGACATGCCGGCGAGAGGGCCTTGAACAGAGTCTGTCCCATTGGATTTGAACACAGCCAGCAGAGCGTCCGGACGGTGGACAGGCTGGAGAGAGGCGGCCAGGGACTGAATCTTACCTACGAGGTCAGGGACGGTATCCTGAACCACCAGACCATCGGTAAGCCGCATACACTGGAGGGTAAAGTGGTCAGGCTTTCCGACAAGATCTCCTATATCCATCACGACATGGATGACGCCGTTCGCGCAGGGATACTGCGGGAGGGAGATGTCCCGAAGGAGATCAGGGATGTGATCGGCTGTACGCCCAGCCAGCGCCTGGATCATTTCGTCCATGACATTGTCACAAACAGCATGGGAAAGAACGATATCTGCATGTCGGAGCCGGTGGCGGAGGCGATGAAGAGGATGCGGAGATTTATGTTTGAAAACGTGTACCAGAATCCTGTGGCGAAGAGCGAGGAAGGAAAGGCGGAAATGCTGATGGAGACGCTGTACACGCATTTTATGAAAAATATCGACGGCCTTCCGGAGGAATTTTTGAATCTGCTTTCCGAGGGAGAGCCCAGAGAACAGGTGATCTGCGACTATGTGGGGGCGATGACGGACAGGTTTGCCATCGCGGTTTACGAGGAGATCTACATACCAAAGTCGTGGACCTTATAAAAGAGAGGTATTGATGTATTACCCGGAAGAGCTGATTGAGGAAGTCAGATCAAAAAACGACATAGTGGATGTGGTGTCGGGATATGTGAGACTGCAGAAAAAAGGGGGAAACTATTGGGCATGCTGTCCCTTTCACGGAGAGAAGACACCCTCTTTTTCTGTGTCCGGAAGCAGGCAGATGTACCATTGCTTCGGCTGCGGGGTCAGCGGCAATGTGTACACCTTTGTGATGCAGTATGAGAATTTTTCCTTTCCGGAGGCGGTGAAGCTTCTGGCGGAGCGGGCGGGAGTTACGCTGCCGGAGGTAGAGTACTCGGAGGAACAGAAAAGAAAAGCCGGAAAGAAGGCAAGGCTCCTGGAGATAAACAGGGAGGCGGCAAAGTTTTTTTATGTCCAGCTGCGCTCGTCCAGAGGAACGGTGGGCTTTCAGTACCTGCGAAAAAGAGAGCTTTCCGACGAGACCATGCAGCGGTTTGGACTGGGATACGCGGGAAAAAACGGCGCGGAGCTGGTGCAGTATCTGCGCAGCAAAGGTTTTGAGGACGATCTGATCAAGGAGGCCGGTGTAGCCAGCTTTTCCGAGAAGTATGGTCTGGTGAGCCAGTTCTGGAACAGGGTCATGTTTCCCATTCAGGACATCAATAATAGGGTCATCGGCTTCGGCGGCAGGGTCATGGGGGACGGGGAGCCAAAGTACCTGAATTCTCCCGAGACTCAGGTGTTTGACAAGAGAAGGAACCTCTATGGGCTGAACTTCGCAAGGAAGGCCCGCAGCGGAAACATTATTCTCTGCGAGGGTTATATGGATGTGATCGCCATGCATCAGGCGGGGTTTTCCCAGGCGGTGGCTTCTCTGGGGACGGCGTTTACTCCGGAGCAGGCCAGCCTTTTGAAACGGTATACGGAAAACGTACTGCTGGCATACGACAGCGACGGAGCCGGGGTAAAGGCTGCGCTGAGGGGAATCGGTATTCTCAGAGAGGCAGGACTGACCGGGAAGGTCATCAATATGAAGCCTTACAAGGATCCGGATGAATTTATGAAGGCGCTGGGCAGGGAGGCGTTTCAGGAGAGAATCGATCAGGCGGAAAACAGTTTTTTCTTTGAAATCAGGATTCTGGCAGAACAGTATGATATGAGCGATCCGGAGGCCAAGACCCGATTTCACCGCGAGATTGCCAAAAGACTGTGTGGTTTTTCCGAAGATGCCGAGCGGGATAATTATCTTCAGGCTATCGGGGAAAAGTATTTTATCGGCATTGAGAATCTGCGGAAGCTGGTGACCGGCTATGCGGCGCAGACGGGGCTGGCAAAGCCGGTGGAGCGGCCCAGGTCGGGGATCCGCCGGAAGAACGATCCGGAGGAGAACGCCAGGAGAAACCAGCGGCTGCTGATCACCTGGATCACGGATCAGCCCGCCGTTTATCAGAAGGTGAAAAAGTACATAGGGGTGGAGGACTTTACCGAGGAGCTGTACCGTAAGGTGGCGGAGCGGCTGTTTGCGGATCTGGACGCGGGAAGTTTTAATCCCGCGGGGATCATCAGTACCTTCGAGGACGAGCAGGAGCAGCATGAGGCGGCGCAGCTTTTTCATGCCAGTCTGCCTGCCCTGGCTACCAGACAGGAGCGGGAAAAGGCGTTTCACGATATACTGTTGTCGGTGAAAAGAAACAGCTATGAATACTTTTCTTCCAGATTGGGCAGTGATGTTAATGCGATGAATAAGATGGTGGAAGGCAGAAGAGCGCTGGAAGAACTGGCAAAATTGCATATTTCACTGGATTAGGGTAAAAAATAGAAGGGAATCATTTCCCGAAGGAAGGATGGAAATACTACAATGGATGAAAACACACAGGCAAGGTTTGACGAGAAGGTCAAGGAGCTTTTAGCGACTGCCCGGAAGAAAAAAAATGTACTGGAATATCAGGAGATCGGTGAATTTTTTGCGGACATGCCTCTGGAGGAGGAGCAGTTCGAGAAGATCCTGGAGACACTGGAGCAGAACAATGTGGATGTGCTCCGCATTACCGAGGACGATGATGTGGACGATGAGGAGATTATTCTCACCGAGGAGGACGAGGTGGATGTGGAGAACATCGACCTTTCCGTGCCGGACGGCATCAGCATCGAGGATCCTGTGCGCATGTACCTGAAGGAGATCGGTAAGGTTCCTCTTCTTTCCGCCGAGGAAGAGATCGAGCTGGCGAAGCGGATGGAGCTTGGGGATCAGGAGGCGAAAAAGCGCCTTGCCGAGGCCAATCTGCGTCTGGTGGTCAGCATTGCAAAGAGATATGTGGGCCGAGGGATGCTGTTCCTGGATCTGATTCAGGAGGGAAATCTGGGTTTAATCAAGGCGGTGGAAAAGTTTGATTACCGCAAGGGTTACAAGTTTTCCACCTATGCCACCTGGTGGATCCGTCAGGCCATCACCCGCGCCATTGCGGATCAGGCCAGAACCATCCGGATACCCGTTCATATGGTAGAGACCATCAACAAGCTGATCCGGGTCAGCAGGCAGCTGCTGCAGGAGCTGGGGCGTGAGCCTTCTCCCGAGGAAATCGCGGAGGAGATGAATATGCCTGTGGATCGCGTGCGGGAGATACTGAAGATCAGTCAGGAGCCTGTGTCGCTGGAGACGCCCATCGGTGAGGAGGAGGACAGCCATCTGGGGGATTTTATTCAGGACGACAATGTGCCTGTGCCGGCTGACGCGGCGGCGTTTACGCTCTTGAAGGAGCAGTTGGTGGAGGTTCTGGGAACGCTCACGGAGCGGGAGCAGAAGGTGCTGCGGCTCAGGTTTGGCCTGGACGACGGGCGTGCCCGCACTCTGGAGGAGGTAGGGAAGGAATTCAATGTCACCCGGGAGCGGATTAGGCAGATTGAGGCGAAGGCGCTCCGCAAGCTGCGCCATCCCAGCCGAAGCAGGAAACTGAAGGATTATCTGGACTGATGAAGGGCGGACAGGTGACATTGTCCCGCAGGCTTCAGATGCTGGCGGACATGGTGACGCCGGGAAACCGCGTGGCGGATGTGGGCTGTGACCATGGTTTTTTGTCTGTCTTTCTGGTGCAGAGGAGGATCAGTCCTCATGTGCTTGCCATGGATGTGCGCAAGGGGCCTTTGGCAGCTGCGGCAGGCCATGTGGAAGAGTGCGGGCTGGGCGCGTACATAGAGACCAGGCTTTCGGACGGGCTGTTGAATCTGGCTGCCGGAGAGGCGGATACGCTGGTCTGTGCCGGAATGGGAGGCAGACTGATGCAGCGGATTCTGGCGGAGAGTATGGAGAAGGCCGGAGGGTTAAAGGAGCTGATCTTGCAGCCGCAATCCGAGTTGGGAGCGTTCCGGCGCTTTCTGCGCAGGGAAGGTTTCCGGATTGTGGGCGAAGATGCGGTGTGTGAAGAGGGAAAGTATTATTTTGCCATGAAAGCGGTCCCGGGCGGTGGGAACCCGGAGGCGGAAGGTTATCCGGAGTGTGCCGAAAAAGCCGGACAGAACCGGATGGAGGGGCGGCAGCTTTTTGACGAGTATGGAGAACTGCTGCTGAGGCAGAGACATCCGGTTCTCCATCAATATCTTTTGTTTCAGGAAGAAATTTTGATTCGGCTTCGGGAAGGACTGGAGGCGGAGAACACGAAGCGGACTGCCGGGCGGCTGGAAGAAATCAGCCGGGAGCAGGCGCAGATCAGGCTGGCGCTGAAATGGTTTGAAGAGAATGGTTCGACTGTGTGAAGAAACGCGGGTCGAGCCGTGACAATGGTGAAAAACAGAAAAATGCCGGGAAACGGAGGAACACGGATATGGTTACAGTTACGATACACGGGGAAAAAAGAGAGTTTGCGCAGGGAACCTCCTTTGAGACCATTGCAGCGGATTATCAGAAGGAATATGACGGTACCATTGCCCTTGTGACAGTGAACGGGAAGATCAGGGAGCTGTTCAAGAAGGTGACGAAGGATTGTACCGTTGATTTCTTTACCCTCAGGGACGATATCGGATATAAGACCTATGTAAGGACGGCGACCATGCTGCTTCTGAAGGCGGTTCACGATGTGTTTGGGCCGGAGGCAGCGCAGGAAAGCTGTGTGGAGTTTGCCATCGGTCACGGATATTATGTGAATGTCATGGGCAAGGTTCCCGTCACTGTCGGGAGCGCGGAGAAGATCCTTGCGAGAATGCGGGAACTGACAGAGCAGGGAACGCCGTTTATGAAGCGTTCCTATCCCCTGGAGGATGCAATGGAGTTGTTTCGGAACAAGGGGATGTCCGATAAGGAAAAACTGTTTCGCTATCGGATGAGCTCTGCTGTCAATGTCTATGAGATCGACGGTTATTATGATTATTATTATGGGTACATGCTTCCCAATGCCGGTTATGTGAAGCTGTATGACCTGATTCCCTATGAGGATGGCTTTATGCTGCTGCTTCCTACCAGGAAGAACCCGGGGGTGGTGGAGCCCTTTGACGACCGGAGAAAGCTTTTTGAAACCATGGAGGCGTCTCAGGACTGGGGCAGAAAAGCGGGAATCGAGACGGTAGGCGATCTGAACGATCAGATCTGCAGCGGTTCCATGAGCGAGCTGATCCTGGTGCAGGAGGCGGAGCAGGAGAGAAAGATCGGAGAGATCGCAAAGGAGATCGTGAGCCGTGGAAATGTGAAGTTCATTATGATCGCAGGACCGTCTTCCTCGGGGAAGACCAGTTTTTCCCATCGTCTCTCCATTCAGCTGCGAACCCTTGGCAAGACACCTCATCCCATTGCGGTGGATGATTATTTTGTGGATCGGGAGCTGACGCCCAGGGACGAAAACGGAGATTATAATTTTGAGTGTCTGGAAGCCATCGACGTGAAAAGGTTTAACGATGATATGGTCAGTCTGCTGGAAGGGAAGAGAGTGGAGCTGCCCGCCTTTAACTTCAAGATTGGAAAGAGAGAGTACAGAGGAAATTTCAAACAGCTGGGAGCGGACGATATTCTGGTGATCGAGGGTATCCATGGCCTGAATGACAGATTGTCCTATGCGCTGCCGAACGAGAGCAAGTTCAAAATCTATATCAGTGCGCTGACAGCATTGAACATAGACGGTCATAACAGAATACCTACCACGGACGGCAGGCTGCTGCGGAGGATGGTGCGGGACGCGCGGACGAGAGGTGCAAGCGCACAGAGGACGATTCAGATGTGGCCTTCCGTGAGGCGGGGGGAGGAAGAGAATATTTTCCCTTTCCAGGAAGAGGCGGACGCCATGTTCAATTCGGCTCAGATTTATGAGCTTGCCGTGCTGAAGACCTTTGCGGAGCCGTTGCTGTTCCAGATCCCCAAGGGAGTGCCGGAATACTATGAGGCAAAAAGGCTTCTGAAGTTTTTGGACTATTTCCTCGGTGTGCCCAGCGAAAGTCTGCCGAACAATTCGATCTGCAGGGAGTTTGTGGGCGGAAGCTGTTTTCATGTGTGATTGCGCTTGCCTTTCCGGACGAAGCAGGGTATAATACTTTGGTAAGTAAAACAGGCGATCGCGGCTGAGGATCCGCCGCTTTGGCGGCGGGCCGCAGGTGAGGAAAGTCCGGGCTTCACAGGGCAGGATGCCGGATAACGTCCGGTGGAGGTGACTCCAAGGCCAGTGCAACAGAAATATACCGCCGCGCCTCAGAGACTGAGGCGCTGGTAAGGGTGGAAGGGCAGCTTAAGAGACTACCGTCCGTCTGGCAACAGGCGGAGCCATGTAAACCCCATCCGAAGCAAGACCAAAAAGAAAGCGACAGGCTTGCCCGGCCTGCTTTCAGGTGGGTCGCTAGATGCGGCTGGCAACAGCCGTGCCAGATAGATGATCGTCCAACGACATAACCCGGCTTATCGTTTTGCTTGCGAATGAGACCACCGTCAGGTGGTCTGTTCTTTTTGTTTTACAGGGGAGTCTTTGTTTTGCGGTATGGAGGTTGGGCTTGAGAGTCAGAATGATTTTTGCGGTGCTGCTTTGTCTTATCCTTTCAGGCTGTGTCTCGGGGGACAACGAGGGCGGCGGGACGGTTGCAGAGGAAAGTATCCTGTCAATCCGGGAGATGGAGCTGCTGCAGGTCGAGGATCCGGACAGTGAAAACCTGGCCGGTATGCTGCAGAGAAACGGCAGTGGCATAATGGTTCAGATCGGAGCCGGAGACCGGCTGGGCAGCGGCGTGATTTGTGGTGTGGAGCAAGACTGTCTTGTGATTTTGACGGCGGCGCATGTACTGGCGGGGGAAGAAGCCATACGAGTGACCTTTGCGGATGGGTTGAGTGTGGTGTGTGACGACTTTACATGTATGGAGGTCGGTGATGCAGGGCTGCTCCGCGTAAAGGCATCTGATATTCCGGAGGAAAACAGAGAAAACTATCTCTGTGCTGTGATTGACAGAGAAATTTTTGAGAAGACAGCGGCAGGAGACGGCTGTATTGTCATGGGAAGCAGGGACGGCGTTGCCGCGGAGGCGTATGAGGGCGTGTTGCTGGATCACTGGATCTATATGGAGGATTATGGTTGTCATATGATGTGGGTGAGGGCGGAGGGAAAGCCGGGAATGTCCGGCGGCGGTCTGTTTGACAGACAGGGCCGGATCTTGGGAATCCTGTCCGGGGAGAATGGGCAGGGAGAAGTGGCGGCTGTGCCGTTAAGCCTCATTCTGGCTCAGATGGGGACGGAATAGAGCTGTTTTTTTGCGCGCTGGCTTGACAAGTGCTCCTGTATGGTAGAAAATGAGAGACAGTGGATGGATAGCAGCGGGGCATTCCATCAAAAATATTGGATTATTGTCTGCCAAAGCAGACGAGGAGGTAACAAAATGACAAAAATAGATGTGTTTTCCGGTTTTCTGGGAGCGGGGAAGACGACGCTTATTAAGAAACTGCTGCGGGAAGCGATGGATGGCAGCAGGACTGTGCTGATTGAGAACGAGTTTGGAGAGATCGGTATTGACGGCGGTTTTCTGAAGGAGGCCGGTATTGAGATTAAAGAGATGAATTCCGGTTGCATCTGCTGTTCTCTTGTGGGTGATTTTGGCGCTTCTTTGAAGGAAGTGATAGAGACCTATGCACCGGAGAGAATCCTGATTGAGCCGTCGGGAGTGGGCAAGCTGTCCGATGTGCTGAAGGCCGTGGAGAATGTGGCGTCTGAGCTGAACGTTCAGGTGAACAGTGCAGTGGCAGTGGTGGATGCTTCCAAGGCAAAGATGTATATGAAGAATTTCGGGGAATTTTTCCTGAACCAGATTGAATATGCAGGGACAATTCTTCTGAGCAGAACCGATAAGGTAAATGGCGGGAAGCTGGAGGAATGTGTACGCCTGATCCGCGAGCACAATGGTCAGGCGACAATCATCACCACGCCGCTGGAGCTGTTGGACGGCAAAGCTGTTCTGGAGACCATCGAGGGCGCGGATACGCTGGGTGAGATGATGAAGGAAATGCTGGAGCATGTGCAGGAAGAACACAGCCATCATCACGATGAACACGACCACGGGGATGTGTGCCCCTGCTGCGGAGAGCATCACCACCATGACGAGGAATGCTGCCATCACCATGACGAGGAGAGCGGTCATCATCACCATGGTGAGGAGGGCGGTCATCACCACCATGATGAGGGGAGCGGTCATCATCACCATGATGAGGAGTGTTGTCATCACCATGACGAGGAGGGCGGTCATCACCACCATGATGAGGAGAGCGGTCATCATCACCATGATGAGGAGTGTTGTCATCACCATGACGAGGAGGGCGGTTATCACCACCATGGTGAGGAATGCTGCCATCATCACCATGATGAGGAATGCTGCCATCACCATGACGGGGAGGGCGGCCATCATCACCATCATCATGCGGACGAGGTGTTTACCAGTTGGGGCAAGGAGACGCCGGTGACATTTACCAGAGAGAGGCTGGAGAGCATTCTTGCCGCTCTCGACGGCGGCGCCTGTGGCGTGATTCTTCGGGCAAAGGGCATGGTGCCTTGTGAGGAAGGCACATGGCTTTATTTTGACTATGTTCCGGGAGAGCATGAGATCCGGGAGGGAAGTCCGGAGGTGACCGGGAAGCTCTGCGTCATCGGGGCCGAACTGAAGGAAGATAAGTTGGAAGAACTGTTCCGATAGAAAGGGGATAGGTATGAAGCCCGTATATGTGATCAATGGTTTTCTGGAGAGCGGGAAGACGGAATTTATCAGATTTACTCTGGCGCAGCCCTATTTTCAGATAAAGGGAAAGACACTTCTGCTGTTGTGCGAGGAGGGTGAGACGGAATACGAGGAGGAGCTTCTTAAGAAAAGCCGCACGGAAATCGAGCGGATTGAGGAGGAGGCTGATTTTACACCGGAGCATTTGACCGAGCTGGAAAAAAAGCACAGGCCGGAGCGGATTATTATAGAATATAACGGTATGTGGAATTACAAAAATGCCAGATTGCCCTGGTACTGGAAGATCGAGCAGCAGATCACGACCATTGACGGTTCCAGTTTTTCCATGTACTACACAAATATGCGTTCTCTGCTGGCGGAGATGATCCGTGGTTCCGAGATGATTATTTTTAACCGCTGTGACACTGTTCGGGAACAGCTGAACAGCTTTAAGCGCAATATTAAGGCTGTCAATGCCCAGGCCGATGTGATTTTTGAGGATTCAAACGGGGAGATTGACGAGATTTTTGAGGAAGATCTGCCCTATGATCTGAAGCAGGAAACTATTGTTCTGGATAACGAGGGCTATGGGATCTGGTATCTGGATTCCATGGATCATCTGGAGCGCTATGTGGGGAAAAAACTGCAGTTTGTGGCGATGGTGCTGAAGCCGGAGAACTTTCCAGCCGGTTATTTTGTGCCGGGGCGCATGGCCATGACCTGTTGTGCCGACGATATGGCCTTTCTGGGGTATGCCTGTGAGTATGCAGATGCAGGCGCCTTGAAACAGAAGGAATGGGTGAAGGTCACGGCGGTTGTGGCAAAGGAGTATTGGGAAGATTATAAGGGAGAGGGGCCGGTTCTGCATGCCTTGCGCGTCGAAAAAACCAGGGCGCCAAAGGATGAAGTGATCAGCTTCACATAGCATATGGCACAGGAAAATGAGAAAGAGCTGCAGCAGCTGAAAAACAGATTTCACGATCTTGCGGAACGTTCCCATGCACAGGGAGTCTTTACCTTTACAGGATTTCTGGGGCTGAGTGACCAGGAGGTATTCTGGCAGGAGGAGCCGGGGCTGCGGTACGCGGGGTATACGCTCTACGGTGGATGTGATCAGGCAGACCGGGTGGTGGCGCGATTTGGAGACAGCAGGGAGTTGGGGTATGAGACGGATTTTCCGGTGGTATGTATCCACATCGCGCCGCTTGCGGAGAAATTTGCGGATAAGCTTACGCACAGGGACTTCCTGGGCGCTTTGATGAATCTGGGAATCGAAAGGAGCACGGTCGGAGATATCCGGGCCGGCGGGAAACAGGCGTATCTGTTCTGCCTGGATTCCGTGGCATCGTTTATTTGTGATAATCTGATTCAGGTGAAGCATACTCGGGTGAGGTGCTCCGTGACAGAGGATTTTCAGGATATTCTTCAGGAAGAGCCGGAAACGGTGAACATCCGGGTGCAGTCTCTGCGGGTTGACGCCGTCATCTCCAGGGTTTACAATTTCTCAAGAGAAAAAAGCCTTGCGCTTTTCAGGACGGGAAAGGTCTATGTAAACGGAAGGCTTTGTGAGAACAACTCCAGGATACTGAAATCCGGGGAAACCGTCAACGCCAGAGGGTTTGGCAAATTCGTCCTGACTGGCGAGGCCAGGGAGACCAGAAAGGGGCGGCTTGCCGTGGATGTGGCGGTATACAGATAAAGAGGTCAGGCGAAGGGTTTGCCGGCAGTCTGGAAGGAGAATCTGTTCATGTATCATTATACGATCATACAATGGCTGTTCTTTTTTTACTTCTATTGTTTCTGCGGCTGGTGTTTTGAATCTTCCTATGTTTCTCTGAAGGAGAAAAAACTGACAAACAGAGGCTTTATCCGCGGGCCGTTTCTGCCCATTTACGGGAGCGGTGCAACCATGATGCTGGTGGTATCCGGTCCTTTCCGGCACAGCATTGTGCTGACTTACCTTGCGGGCTGTGTGGGTGCCACTGCGCTGGAATATGTGACGGCTGTTATCATGGAAGCGCTGTTTAAGGTCAGGTATTGGGATTATTCCAGGCAGAGGTTCCATTTTCAGGGGCGGATTTGTCTCAGTTCCACGCTTGTCTGGGGATTTTTTACGGTTGCAATGACCAGGTTTGTTCATGTTTATGTAGAAAAGCTGATGCTGCTGATACCCGGGCAGATTTTGACGGCGGTAACCCTGATACTTACGGTGGGAATCTTTACCGATTTTGTGCTGGCCTTCAAGACTGCTGCGGATCTGCGGATTGTTCTGGCAAAAATGCAGTTTGTGAAGGAGGAGCTGAGGAGCATCCAGAAGCGGTTGGATACGCTGATTTCCCATACCGGGGAAGGGCTGATGAACCGCAGGGAGGCATTTACGGACAGTGTGAAGGAGGAATTGGCCGTACTGAAAGCCAAGTATAGTCTGCTGGTGGATTCCCGCCGTTATCTTGGCAGTCTGATGGACTTCCTTCAGAGGAGCATGCTGCGCTCCAATCCGGGAATGACTTCCGTGGAATACAGAGAATCTCTGGAGGAGCTGAAGGAGAAAGCCAGGGAAAAGGAAAAAAAGCAGGAGTTGGAGAAGGCAGATATGACAGAAAGTCCGGGCGAATAAGTGCAGGCGTCCCGGAAGCCGGAAAATTATTTTGTGAGAAGCAGCGCTTTCGTTTACATACCCGGGCGCTGCTTCTTGTTTTTTATATCAGTTTCCCGGGCAGGGAATCTTAAATACTTCTTAAAGATTTACAATCTTTATTGTTAAAAAAGTATCTGATACAATCATATCTGCAGAGGCAAAGCACTGGGGGGACAAAAACATGTACAATATTTTGATCTGCGATGATGAACGAGACATTGTGAACGCTTTGAAAATCTATCTGAATGACGCAAATTATGTGCTGTATGAAGCGTTTGACGGAAAAGGTGCGCTGAAGATAGTGGAGGAGCAGGATATTCATCTGGTTCTTTTGGATATCATGATGCCGGAAATGGACGGGATGGAGGCAATGCTGAAGATTCGGGAGCGAAGCAATGTCCCTGTGATTCTGCTGACGGCGAAATCGGAGGACACAGATAAAATATTGGGGCTTACCGTGGGGGCGGACGATTATATTACGAAGCCCTTTAATCCGGTGGAGGTGTCGGCAAGGGTGAAATCTCAGCTTCGCAGATACATGCAGCTGGGTGCGGGAAACTTGCAGCAGGAGGTCTTACGGTGCGGCGCAATTGAAGTGTTTGACAATGAGAAGAAGGTGATGCTGGACGGGGAAGAGGTGGCGCTGACACCCACGGAGTATGATATTCTGAAGCTTCTGATGCAGCATCCGGGAAAGGTGTTTTCGCCAAAGGAGATCTACCGCAGGATATGGAACGACCAGCCCTATGGCAGCGAAAATACGGTGGCGGTACATATCAGGCACCTTCGTGAGAAGTTGGAAATCAATCCCGCAGAGCCGCGCTATCTGAAGGTGGTCTGGGGACAAGGCTACAAGTGTGAGAAGAAAGACAATTGCCTGTAACAGTTGTTTTTCTGCGGCGCAAAGGCAGCGTCTGCTGACACAGGAGGATCTTTGGTATCGGAGAAGGGCTGCGGATTTCGGGAGGAACAGACGATGGAGGAAAAAGAGAGGGATATGGCAGAACAGGTTCAGAGGACGGAGACAGAAGGGTTGCCGGGAGAGCGGGCAGAAAAAAAGGCCGGGAGAAGGTTCCGGCTTACGGGTTCAACAGCGGCAAAGATCATTGCTTTTTTTCTGCTGGTGGTCAGCTCGGCGGCCGCAATTCTGAGTGGCGCAGTGTGCTATGTTTTGGCGGATGCGGGAATGTATTTAAACAGGATGGATGTGATTATAAAGCAGGGGCTCAGGGGAGAAATGTACCAGGTGGCCTTCACGGTTCGGAATTGTCTTCAGAATGGTTTTGAAGAGTCGGCACGGCAGTATCTGGCAGGCGTCAATGCGGAGGTGGCAATCCTGGATCAGATGGATTACTGGAGCGGGGACAGCAGTTCTTTTCTCTGGCAGAGCTATGAGAGTAAGGATGTGCAGACGGACTCCGGCTTTTATTCGGAGCTCTATGATGACCTGTATATCCGTACCACCTTTTTTCTGGAGAGGACGGAGGACGGAAAGCTCACGGAATTAGAGGACGATACGCCGGAGTATATCTTTCGTGTGTTTCTGGATCCCGATTTTCCGTTGGATGACGATCTGCGGCACCACTATGAAATGCTGATGATCGGATACCGGTTTCGTTTTGCGGTGATTGGAATTCTGGCAGGCAGCATGCTGCTGTTTGCAGCCTGTTTTGTATTTTTGCTTTGCAGTGCAGGCCACAGAAACGGCAGGGAAGGAATTATACCTGGATTTTTCACCGGCCTGTATTTTGACGTGTTGACTGTAATTATCCTGGCGGCAACATCCGTGGGTTTGATGATTTTGACAGAACCCATGAGCAGTTTGGAGACTTTGGTTCTGGGATGTGTGTTCTTGCTGGTTGAGGAGATTCTGATCATGCTCTGGCTGATGGATCTTGCGATCCGGCTGAAGCTGGGCAAATGGTGGCGGCATACTTTGATTTATGCGGTGCTGCGGGCGTTCTGGCGGGGAGCGCGCTTTCTTTGGAGAGGGGCGGTATTCCTTGTGGAGGGGAGCTCCACGGTGCTGACCACGGTGATCGTTTACCTGGGAATCTGTATTGCGGAGTTTTTGGGCTGTATCTTTTTTGTGCAGGCGGAGGGGGTAGGGCTCTGGGCCATTGAAAAGCTGGTGCTGTTTTTTGGAGTGCTGTATCTTGCGCTGACTTGCCGGAAGCTGCTGCGGGCCAGCGAGGAGCTGACACAGGGAAATGAGGATTACCATGTGGATACCAGCCGGATGTTCGGCGCTTTTAAGGAGCATGGAGAAAACCTGAACAGTCTGGGACAGGGGATTTCCAGGGCCGTTGCACAGCACATGAAAAGTGAGCGGTTAAAAACAGAGCTGATTACCAATGTATCCCACGATTTGAAAACGCCCCTGACTTCCATTATCAATTATGCAAATCTGATTTGCCAGGAGGAGACGGAAAATCCAAGGATCGGAGAATATTCGGAGGTGCTGCTGCGCCAGTCGGAGCGGTTAAAGAAGCTGCTGGAAGATCTGGTGGAGGCATCCAAAGCCACGACGGGAAATCTGGAGGTCAATCTGGAACCCTGTGAAGTGGGGGTGCTGCTGACCCAGGCGGTGGGAGAATATCAGCGAAAGATGGCGGAGAGAGAACTGGAGCTGCGGGACAGTCAGCCGCAGGAGACGGTGAGGATCATGGCGGACGGCAGGCACCTGTGGAGGGTATTCGACAATTTGCTGAACAACATCTGCAAATATGCGCAGGAAAAGTCCAGAGTCTATCTGAGCGTGGAGCAGAAAGGGGAGGAGGTATTTATCATCTTCCGCAACATGTCAAAATATGCGCTGAACATTTCGCCGGAAGAGCTGGAGGAAAGATTTGTGCGGGGAGATAAATCCCGCCATATGGAGGGAAACGGCCTGGGATTATCCATAGCAAAAAGCCTGACGGAGCTGCAGAATGGAAAGATGCACATTACAATAGACGGCGATTTGTTTAAGGTGACGCTTGTCTTTCACAGATTATTTGACTGAGAGTCCTCTTGACATGTCTCCCTGTTTCTGACAGAATATTCAGAGAGCCTGACGTACGGGAATGTGACGGAAACCGTTGCGCCCAGGCTCTCAAAAAGAGCAGCAGGTGGATGGGATGGAAGAGAAGAAACAGGGAAAATGTTTTGTGATATGTGCGGGGGATCTGACCCTTGGAGAGATTGCTGTTGGGGAAGAGGATCTGGTGATTGCCGTGGACGGGGGCTTTAGCTACTGTGGATTGCTGCAGGTGGAGCCGGATCTGATCCTGGGAGATTTTGACTCTGTCAGCGGGCAGGAGGCGGAACTGCTGACGGATCTGGAGAGACAGATTCCGGAGCGGGTCTTGAGACTGCCCTGCGAGAAGGATGATACGGATACGCTGGCGGCCTTGAAGGAGGGAATGCGCAGAGGTTACCGGGATTTTCGGATTTATGCCGGTACAGGAGGTCGGCTGGATCACACGTTGGCCAATATTCAATGCCTTGTCTATTTAAAAAACAGAGATGCGGTGGGGTATCTTGTGGACGGCAGCGGGATGATGCTTGTCATCCAAAATGAGACGATACGCTTTCAGGAGGGGCTGGAAGGGTATCTGTCTCTGTTTTCGCTGGTGGAGGAATCCAGGGGTATCACATTGGAAGGACTGAAATATCCGCTGAACAATGCGGTGATTCGCAATGAATTTCCCATCGGTATCAGCAATGAATTTACAGGAGAGGCGGCCGCGGTCACCGTGGAGGACGGCACAGTATTGTGTATGGTGTCCTGGCTATGAAACGAGATCTGACAAAAGGAAATGTGACGGCGTCGCTCCTGCTGTTTGCATGCCCCATGATACTGGGAAATCTTTTGCAGCAGCTTTACAACATAGTAGACACCTGGGTAGTGGGCAGATTTGTAGGTGCGGATGCGCTGGCGGCAGTGGGATCCGCTTATTCCCTGATGACTTTTCTGACCTCCGTGCTGATCGGTCTGTGTATGGGGAGTGGCGCATTGCTGTCCTATTATTCCGGCAGGGGAGACGGAAGAAAGCTTCGCTCCTGTATGATGTCGTCCTTTGTTTTGGTGGGATTGATTTCCCTGGGACTGAACCTGCTGGTGTTTGTGATGAAAGATCCCATATTGTATCTGTTGAGGATACCAGAAGAGCTTTTTGATTTGATGGGCAGATATGTGTCTATTGTATTTGTGGGGATCTTTTTTGTGTTTCTATACAATTTCTTTGCATTTGTGCTGCGGGCTGTGGGAAATTCCGTTGTTCCGCTGGTGTTTTTGGGGCTTGCGTCAGTGATGAATGTGGTTCTGGATGTGCATTTTGTGCTGGGGCTTGACGCCGGACTGGAAGGGGCTGCGTGGGCTACGGTGGCAGCGCAGGTTTTTTCCGGCGTCGGCCTTGGAATTTATACCTGGGTGAAGGAACCGCGATTTCGGTTTTCTCTGCGGGAATTTCTGGCAGAGGAGAAGCCGTTGAGGGAGATTCTGCGCTTTTCCGTTGTCACCTCGGCGCAGCAGTCAGTTATGAACTTCGGAATATTAATGATACAGGGGCTTGTGAACAGTTTTGGCAAGAGTGTAATGGCAGCCTTTGCAGCGGCAGTAAAAATAGATACCTTTGCCTATATGCCGGCGCAGGAATTCGGAAATGCCTTCTCTATTTTTGTATCTCAGAATTATGGAGCGGGGGAAAAGGGGAGGTTGAAAAAGGGAACGGAGAGAGCCTTCGGCGTGTCAGCCGGTTTCTGTGTGGTGATATCTGCCTTGGTTTTTGGACTGGCAAAATATCTGATGCTGATCTTTGTGAAGAAGAGTGAAATTCAGATTATAGAAATCGGCATGGAATATCTGCGCATTGAAGGTGCTTTTTATATGGGAATCGGTATCCTGTTTCTGCTGTACGGTTATTTCCGGGGAGTCAATCGGCCGGGTGTTTCCCTGCTCCTTACGGTGGTCTCGTTGGGGACGAGGGTGCTGTTGGCCTATGTGCTGGCCGGGATACCGAAGATTGGGGTACACGGCATATGGTGGGCGATTCCCATCGGATGGGGGCTTGCGGATGCTGTGGGCATACTGCTGATGAGAAAAGCGGTTACAGGTACTGATTTACAGACCTCCGCATGAGAAAGCGAACCGAATATCCCTTTTCGTCGCAGATGGCGCGCACGATGTCCTCTGCGATATCTTTTACGTTTTCGTTGACACAGATGATGCAGACATTTTTCCGGCGATGGAAAAGAGATGGCCTCATCCAACGGATGAAGTAAGAGATGCGTGCGGCCAGAAGTCTGCGCTCTATCAGCTGTTTGCAGTCCAGGTCGGATATTTCACAGAGTTCAATCTCGTTATTTACCTTTAAGGCAGTATATAAAGTCTGTTCCATGGTGTCACCTCGTAAAGTGTTTTACCTTGAATAAGGACATGATAGCATAAATCAGAAGATCAGTTGGTTTATTTCAGCCCTGAATAAGCACATTATATCATATTTACGCAGATAAGTGCAATAGTTTGTCGATTTAGCGCGACCATGTTTTCATATGCTTGTGAAAAAGAGCCATGGATCAAAATCCATGGCTCTTTTAGTCGCCTGCTCTTTACTGTTGTGGCGGTTGCTGCTGCTGTTGCTGTTGTTGCTGTGCGGCAGCTTCCGCGTTGCGGCGGTCGATTTCCCATTGCTGGCCGCTGAGAATTGCCTCGTAGTCCGGATTTGCATAGAAGGAGGCGTCGTGCTGGCACTGGTTGGAGGTTCTGGGTTCCACAAAGGTCTGAGTACCGTCGGGATTCTCTACGATTGTGGTGGAACCGGTGACCAGTGACGGGTGCTCCAGCAGAGGCAGCTCTGTCCGGCCATGAACCTTGAAGGGACATTCGGCGCTGGCCGGCAGCCAGTCGAAGTTACAGATATCGCCTTCATAGTGGATGCTGCAGCTCTCGGTGGGCACGGTCCCCTCTTCAAAATATTCCGTCCGGATGCAGCTGTCCGGGCAAAGTCCGGGAACAGGCAGCAGGCCGGATTTGATACAGATCCGCTGCTGGGTCAGTCCCTTGGGAGTAGCGAAGGGCTGAGGCGCAAGATTTTCATGAATCCGCTTCATAATGGCTCTCCACAATCCTCTGGAGAGCGCTTTCTCTTCGCTGTTTTTCATCGCGATATTGTTGTCATAGCCTGTCCAGACGGTACAGGTGTAGTAGGGGGTGAAGCCCACAAACCACACGTCGTTATCGTTTGTGGTGGTGCCGGTCTTGCCCGCCATGGGCATGCTCCGGTCAAAGTTTACGCTGGAAGCAGTTCCGCCTGCTCCGGTGATAACGTCTATCATGGCATCGGTGAGCAGGAAGGCGGTAGTCTCCTTGAGTACCTGCTTGGCCACAGGGTTGGTATTGTCAAGGATCACGTTTCCGTCAGGATCCAGAACCCGGGTGTAAAGCTTGGGCTCTATATAGCCGCCCAGATTGGCGATGGCGCAATAGGCGGCGTTCATCTCGTAAGGCGTGACACCGTAGGTCAGACCGCCCAGGGCAAGTGTCTGGTTTACGTCCGTAAAGATCTTTCCGCCTATCTCGACGCCGTCCGTCAGGGTGGTAAAGCCGAAATTCAGAAGATAGTCGTAGCCCAGCTGGGGGGTTATGACGGTTTCTGTCTTTACCGCGATGATATTCATGGACTGGCGGATGGCATCGCGGATGGAAGCGATGCCCTTGTAGCCGGTTTTGTACCAGTTTCTCACGGGAGTGCCGTCGTCGTAATTGAAGGGCGCATCGTTGTAAACCGTAGCAAGGGTTTGTCCGGCACTGTCAAGAGCCGGGGCAAAGGCGGCGAGTACCTTGAAGGTGGAGCCGGGAAGACGCTTGGTGTCCGTGGCCCGGTTCCAGGTTCTTCTGCCTTCCTTTGTGCCGCGTCCGCCCACCAGGGCCCGCACATAACCGGTGTACTGGTCTGCGATGACCACCGCGTTCTGAGGCTGTGGAGTCATGGAAATGGCTTCCTCGTAATTGTCTTCCGTCTCGGTGATGCCCAGCTCTGCCATCATGGCCGCCCGGTAGGTGGCGATGGCTTCATAGGCATCCTCCTGGGAGGAGAAGAGCAGGTTGAACTTGGAGTCCTGGTTGGCCTTAAACCAGGTCATCATGTTTTCCTTGCTGTAATTTTTCTTGTTTCCCTCCCCGTCCGTGATGGTGAGGGCATAGTTTAGGAACCACTTTACCTTTTCGGGATAGTTTTCCGGATTTGCAAATTCTTCATCTGCGATTGCCTGGATCGTGGGATCCATGGTGGTTTCAATGCGCAGACCGCCGGAGGTCAGCTTCTTTTCCGCAGTGGCCTCGTCGTATCCGGCGATTTCCACAAGGTCGTTCAGCACCTGTTCATAAACCGCGTCGGAGAAATAGGAGCCGGAGGTGGTATTCGTGTTTTCCCGATAGTCGATATCATAGTTGCCGATCCGTTCGTAGACGGCGTCGGTGTCGTCCATGGCTTCCGCATACTGCGCCTCGGTAATGAAGCCCAGATCCCTCATTTTGTCCAGACAGTTCTTTCGCCTCCTTGCGTTGGCCTCCGGGTGCCGGATGGGATTGTAGCCGGAAGGATTCTGGGTGATGGAGGCGATGACCGCCGCCTCGGAGACCGTCAGGTCGCTGGCGGATTTCCCGAAATAACGTTTGGAGGCCGCTTCCACGCCCAGCGTGTTCTGTCCCAGGTTGATGGCGTTCATGTACTCCAGAAGGATGGCATCTTTTTCAAAATACTTGGAAATTTCCTGTGCCAGATATTGTTCCTGAAGCTTTCTCTTGATCTTTTTGATCATATTTTTGCCTTCGGAGGTCCAGCTCGTGAAGACGGTATTTTTCAGGAGCTGCTGGGTGATGGTGCTGGCGCCCTGAGTCTGCTTGAAGCCTGACTTGAAAAACTGATAGCCGGAGCGGAGCATGGCCTTGAAGTCAATGCCGTTGTGCAGATAGAAACGCTCGTCCTCTATGGCTACGAACGCCTTTCCCAGATAATCCGGCAGCTCGTCGATGGATTCAATGCGAAGACGGTTGGAGTTGCTGCTGACATACTGGTCGATTTCATTGCCCGCGCAGTCATAGACCACGGTGGCCTGACCGGATGCTACCACATCGTTGAAGCTGATGTTGGGGGTGGAGGCCAGGATTCCCTTGAAGGCGCCCAGGCCTGCGGCTGTGCCGCAGATACCGATGCCGATGAATGCGGCCAATGCAAGCTTGACCAGTCCCAGCAGCAGCTTTCTTTCTATTTTTGTTGCCTTGGAGTTCAGCGCCTTCTGTTTTGCGCGTACTCCCTTTTTTCCGTAATTCATGAGGTTCACCTTTCTCTGTATATACAGTTATTCAGTTAATTATAACAAAAAAGAATATGTAAATAAAGTTTTTCTTTCCAACTTAATAATTTTAATAATTGTTTCACATTTTTGAAAAATTATGCTAACATGGACTAAAAGTCGTCAGACAATGGAACGATAATGGAGATAACATACGTTATGAGTGAAAAGAACGTTGCTTCCTGGCGGGTGCTGCTGGAGGGCGGTACAGGGGAATATGAGGAAAAAAAGTCCCGCTTCATCGCCACCGTGAGAAGGTGTGAGAGCGAGGAGGAGGCCTCAGCCTTTATAGATGAGATGAAAAAAAAGTACTGGGATGCCAGACATAACTGTTCCGCATTTGTGCTGGGGAGCAGGGGGGAGCTGACCAGATGCAGCGACGACGGGGAACCGGGCGGAACGGCGGGACGTCCCATGCTGGAGGTGCTGCTGGGGGAGGAAATCAGGAATGTGGCGGTGGTAGTCACCAGATATTTCGGCGGGGTGCTGCTGGGAACGGGGGGACTGGTGCGGGCCTACACCCGGGCGGTGAAGGAAGGGCTGAAGAATTGTACCTTCGGAAGGATGCGGTACGGCTGGGATATCAGAATTACCACAGATTATAACGGAATTGGAAAAATTCAGTATCTGCTCGGAAACGCAGGGATAGAACCGGTTTCCGCCGAATATGCGGAACAGGTTACGCTGCGGGTGACGGCTGCGGCGGAGGATGCCCGGAGGCTGGAGAAGGAAATTACGGAAGCCACGGCCGGCCGGGCCGGTTTTGAGAAATTGCAGGAGCTTTATTTTGTTGACAGGGAGCAAGGGGAAGTTTAGAATAGAAATGTTCAGATTTCAACGATAGCATGAAAGGTGGTGGTTTTTTTATGAAGAATAAGTCAGTCAGTTCGGACAGTCCTGTTCCGGGTCGAAGTTGTAACTTGATAAAAAAATCGCATAAGGAGAAGTGCTATGGAAATGAACAAAGAGAGCATGGAGCTGCGTGAATTTCTGGACGGCAGACAGTACACGAAGCTTCGTCAGTTTCTGGCAGAGCTGAACGACGCGGATATCGCGGCGTTTATGGAAGAACTGGAAGAGGAGGAGATTCTGAAGGTGTTCCGGATCCTGCCGAAGGATCTGGCTGCAGATGTCTTTTCCTATCTTGAGGTAGAGAGTCAGCATACCATCATTCGGTCGTTGTCCGACAGGGAGGCGGCCGGCGTCATTGACAATCTTATGGCGGATGACGCGGTGGATTTTCTGGAGGAGATGCCGGCCAATGTAGTGGATAAGCTGCTGGCGAATGCAAGGCCGGATACTAGGCAGGCCATCAATCAGCTGCTTCGTTACCCGGAGGATTCCGCCGGAAGCATCATGACGGTGGAGTATGTGTCATTCAAGGAAAATATGACCGTAGAGCAGGCAATCCAGCATATCAGGGAAGTCGGACTTGACAGCGAGACCATCAATATCTGTTATGTGCTGGATACGCAGAGAAAGCTGGTGGGTACGGTTGCGCTGCGGTATCTGCTGCTCAGCGGGGGCGGTGAAATCATTGGTGATCTGATGCATGAGAACGTGATTGCCATCAATACCCTGATGGATCAGGAGCAGGCAGCCGCACAGTTTAAAAAATATGACTTTACCGCCATGCCGGTAGTGGATAACGAAAACAGGCTGGTGGGCATCATCACCGTGGATGATATTGTGGATATCATTGAGGAAGAAACCACCGAGGACATGGAAAAAATGGCGGCTATTGTGCCCGGAGACAGGCCGTATATGAAATCTTCCGTGTGGGAGACCTACCGGAAGCGGATTCCCTGGCTGCTGCTTCTGATGGTGTCGGCGGCTTTTACGGGGGCAATTATCAGTTCTTTTGAGAGTGCGCTGAGTGTCTGTGCGGCCCTGATCGCTTTTATTCCCATGTTGATGGATACCGGGGGAAATGCGGGAGGACAAGCCAGCGTTACGATCATCCGCGGACTTTCCCTGGGGGAGATCGGATACCGGGACATGACGCGGGTGGTCTGGAAGGAGATCAGAGTCGCCGTTCTCTGCGGTATGACGCTGGCGGCGGCAAATTTTGCAAAGCTGATGCTGTTTGACAGAGTGGGCGTGTATGTGGCGCTGACAGTGTGTCTTACGCTGGTGGCGGCGGTGGTAATGGCCATGCTGGTGGGGTGTCTGCTGCCGGTGGGGGCAAAGCGGCTGGGGTTCGATCCGGCGGTGATGGCAAGTCCCTTTATCACAACCATTGTGGACGCCTTGTCGCTGCTGGTGTATTTCCGGTTCGCATCCTGGATCCTGGGAATATAAATTTTATGTTTTTTTATTTTACATTTCCGGTGAAAACGGTTAAAATGGCTTCAAGGGCATACAATTGAGAACGCAGGGGAGAAGCTTACCGTGGATGAATGTAGGAATAGTGTATGTATCAAAATAGAAGAGCTGGATCCCGCTTTTTTGTTTACCTGGAAGGGTACCCGAAATAAGAATCAGGATGAGGGCGCTTTCCGCAGCCATGATCACCTTGAGATGTCGTTTGTCCTGTCGGGGGAGGGGCGCTATCGGTTTGACGACGGCATCGTCTCCGTGCAGGAAGGGGATCTGATTATCATCAATCCGGGAGTGCGGCATCAGGCGCTGGCTTGTCCGGATGTGGAGCTGCCGGCCACGGAATTTTTCGTGGGTGCTTCGGATATCCGGATATGCGGGCTGCCGGACAATGTGATTCCGGTTCCGGACGGAGGACATGTGCTGCACACTGCGGGGGAACTTCGACAGAAACTGTTTAAGATCTGTTCTTCCATGGAGGCGGAGAACGCCGTTTGCAGACAGGGGCGCTATTTCATGCTGAAGTCGTATCTGATGCAGATATTGCTGCTGGTGATCAGGGAGCAGTGTGAGCCCATCGAGCGTGCAAAGGGATGCTCCTTTGAGTCCGTGAACAGAAAGTATGTGGTGGAGCAGATCGTCAGTTATTTTGACGATCATTACAATGAAAAGATTTCGCTGGATCAGATAGCGGAGAACATGTATCTGAGTCCGTTTTACATTTCCAAGATCTTTAAGAGCGAGACCGGGGATACTCCCATCCGCCATCTGATCAACATCCGCCTGGAGAAGGCGAAGGAGCTGCTGGAGGGCGGCTGGGAGGGCAGCATCCAGGAGGTGGCGGCCTCTGTGGGGTATGACGATGCTTATCACTTCAGCAAACTTTTTAAAAAGAGGTATGGAATTTCGCCTTCGCAGGCGAGAAGGAATTGACAGGGATTGACTAAACTACGGTATTGCAAAGCAGGGCGTGCAGAAATGCATGCTCTTTTTTGTTGGCCTGTACGATAGTTGTATCGATAACCGCAGCGGCTGTGCGGCAAATGTTGGTTCTGAATAACTCCGAAAATCTTCTTGAAAAATATTTTACCCTGTGTTATGCTTGCTTTAAGTTAAGCATATATGTGATCTGTGAGAATCGTTCTCGTCAATCAAAGGAATCTGTTTCCTGTCTGATCAAAATCCGAATCCATGAAAGCAATTTTGCTCCGTGGACATATGCTTATTTTCCAAATTAATTTACTGAATACAGGTTATGAAAAAGGCAGGGTTTTGTCGGACGGGCTCGGACGTTTCGGTGAGAGGTATTCGTGTGTCTGTCGGCGGTGCGCGGCATTCCCTGCGGAAAGGGAACGGATGAGTGTGCCAAAAGAAAAGAAGGACACGGTGGAAAAGGAGTTTGAGGCGTTTCCTGACGTTGCAGCGGATCTCATCAATGCGCTGCTGTATCAGGGCAGTGAGGTGACCGGCGGAGACAGACTGCTGGCGGGTCCTACAGAGACGGTATACCAGGGCCGTAAGAGACTTCGGAGCCAGTATGAGGATTTGTGCAGGTATGAGCTTCGGGACGGCAGCATCAGCGTGATGTACCTGATTGCCAACCAGAGCCGGGCGGACGGGAAGATGCTCCTGCGGAAGGCCGGCTATACGGGAGGTGTTTACCGGGAGCAGTATGAGGGGAAGATGAAAGAGGTCTTTCCGGTGATCGAGATGGTGCTGTACTGGGGCAGGACGAGGTGGAAGGGCAGCCGCAGCTTCCGGGAACTGTTTCGGAAAAAGGAGCTGCCGGAGGCTGTGTGGGAGCATGTGGACGATCTGAAGCTTCAGGTGTTTGAGATGAGGCATCTGCCCGTGGAGGTGAGGGAGCGGTTTCACAGCGACATGCGGATCGTGGTGGATTTTCTGGCGGAGGGAGCCGCATATTATTCCGAGCGCAGGATTGTGCATAAGGCGGCGTTGGTGAAGCTGCTGCGGGCGCTCTCGGGGGATCGGACTGTGGAGGATACGGAAGAGGAGCTGGAACGGATGGGGATCAGAGAGGAGGATGAAGTCAGGGTGTGTGAATTGTTTGACCAGTACGCAAGGCAGGGAAGAAGAGAAGGAGAGGCTCGTCGGCTCGTGGAGGATATCGACAAACTGAGGAAGAATCTGCAGCTGTCCCTGGAGAGAGCCTGCGAGGTATTTGAGGTCAGTACAGGAAGCTATGAGGAAGCGAAGAAGCTGCTCCGTGGATAGCGTCCTGAAAACATTAAAAAAATGTTATCAGGATATTTGATTTTCAATCCCTATGTGTGATATACTTTCCTGTGTATTGACAGCAGAAAACGTAACAACAGGGAAACGAACATGTTAAAAAAAGAACTGCAGGATGAATTCATCAATATACTGAGGGAAGAGCTGGTTCCGGCCATGGGCTGTACGGAGCCTATTGCGCTGGCCTACGCTGCCGCGAAGGGGCGGGAGGTTCTGGGGTGTGAGCCGGAGCGGATTACAGCGAAGTGTTCCGGCAATATGATCAAAAACGTGCGCTGCGTCACAATTCCCAACTCCGGCGGCCTGACGGGCATCGAGACCGCCTGTGCGCTCGGGGCGGTGGCGGGAAATGCCGCCGCGGGAATGGAGGTTCTGGAGCATGTGGACGATGCGGGCAGGGAGAAAACAAGAGAGCTTTTGAAGAACGGCTGCTGTAAGGTGGAATTTCTGGATTCGGAGATACCGCTTCATTTTGTGATCGAACTGTTCGGAGACGATCACAGTGCGGCTGTGGAGGTTCGTCACACACACACCAATATTATCTCTGTCAAAAGAGACGGGCAGGTTGTGTTTGAGAAGGCCGGGGAGTTTGCGGAGAAAGGGTATTCCACCGACCGCTCAGGGCTTACCCTGGAGGCCATCCGGGATTTTGCGGACGAGGTTGAACTGAACTGCATCCGAGATATTTTTGAAAGACAGATCCGTTATAATATGGATATCGCCTATGAGGGGATTTCGGGTGATTATGGACTGGGAATAGGCCGGGTTATCCGGGAATCCTACGCCGACGGGATTGTCACGCGCATGAAGGCATATGCGGCTGCGGCGTCGGAGGCCCGCATGGGGGGCTGCGACATGCCGGTTATCATCAATTCGGGAAGCGGCAACCAGGGGATCGCCTCTTCGGTTCCGGTGATCGTATATGCCCGGGAAAAGAATATTCCGACGCAGCGGCTGTATCGGGCGCTTGCCTTTTCGGGGCTGCTGACTATCTATCAGAAAGAGTTTATCGGCAAGCTCTCCGCGTTCTGCGGGGCGGTTTCCGCCTCCTGCGCGTCGGCTGCCGCAATCACTTATATGACCGGGGGAACACTTTCCCAGATCAAGGCCACCATCGACAACACGCTTGCCAATATCCCGGGAATCATCTGCGACGGTGCCAAGATCTCCTGTGCGGCAAAGATTGCCTCCAGCCTTGATGCCTCCATGATGGCGCATCATCTCGCCATGCAGAATAAGGAGTATGAGGCCTACACCGGAATTCTGAAGGAGGATGCCGGGGAGACCATCAGCTGCATCGGATACATCGGGAAGGTGGGAATGCATCAGACCGATAAGGAAATCATCAAGATGATGCTGGGAGTTAGGGATGGAAAACAGGATTGAAGAGATTGAGGCGTTTCGTATCACGATTGAACGGAGAAGGCTGGCCAGGGATGAGAAGTGTATCCGGCAGATATTTGAGATATTGGAGGAATGTGGGATCCCCTGTGAGTGCATGGCTATCAATATCGACTGGCTTTCCGTCGTCATCCGGGAGACGGAGCGCGGAAAGCTGAGCGGATTTATACTGCTGCTGGGACAGAAACTGAATCGGATAAATGTTTCCGTGAACGGAAGCGTGACGCTGTTAAGCTTTGTGGACGCAAGGCTGGCCTGCCGTGGAATCGGCATGGTGGTCAGCAGCCTGACCATGCAGGACATTGAGATCATTATACAGAGGTATCTTCAGCGTGAGAACCGGCTTGTCATCGGAGTTTTGCCGGAGGATGCTTCAAGAGCCTGTAAGATTATTGAGAGAATCGTGGATTCGGATTATCGGATATAAAAATCAGGGCGCAAACAGATTGTTCATTTGATGAAGAACCTGGAAATGCTCTCAAATGCTTGATTTTACAATGGGTGCAGGTTTTTTTTGAATAAGAAAACAATTTATCTTAATTTACCGCAAAGTAATGTGGTTTGATGAAAAAGTGTGTAGTAAAAGTATATTGTAAGTCGGTGAATGGACTTATCAAATATTCATATTGACAGATTATCGCCCATGGCTTTGCAACAGTGCAAATACATGGGCTTTCTGCTGTTACTAATCGGTAGTCAGCCGGCTGTGATATCAGACGACAGCTCATCTTCCGGTTTGGTGAGATGATTCATGTAGCGATGGGCGCCCTACTGGGTCTTGGCTACACATAAGGATAGTCACTCTTTTACCTCACGGGGCTTTCGCTATACCCTCTACACGGCTAATAACACTTAATAAATTAAAATCAAAAATTGGTTGAAAGTGATCGATAGATGTAATATAATAAAAGGAATTTTTTAGGATATAATGATATTAACTGAATAACAACGATAGATAAAGTAAAAGAGTGTGGCGTTTCGCAACGCAGAATGACTGCTTTTTGTAAGGAAGGCAGAGTAAAGGGAGCGGAGCTTCCAGGGCGGACTTGGTTAATTTCAAAAGAGGCTCAAAACCAATAGATCTCTGCAAATTGGAAAAGATGAATGGAGTGTTTATGAAAAATAATGTTTTCAAGAATTACAAATTTATGTTAAAGACAATATGTAAGGCTTCCGCATCACGGGTATGGCTGAATATATTTTTTACAGTTATAAATGATTTATTTTCCATATTCTATAATGTGCTCTTTTTTGCATATTTTATGGATGCGGTGGAAAAAGGAAAAAGCATCTCCACAATCAGCAAGGTATTAATTGTTTTCATTTTGGTCAACATTGTATTTGAAATATTGAATTCCTATTATAATCAGGCATATATTCCTAAAAATGATATTAAAATTTCATTTTTTATTAAGAATATGATATACAGAAAAATCATGACGGTTGACATGGAATGCTTTGATAACCCGGAATATTACGATAACGTAACTTTTGCGTTAAATGATTTATTTAACAGAGTGAACAGTATTTTAAATAATATAGCACAGTTTGTTTCCCATTCATGCTGTGTTATTGTTCTGATCGGATATTTTGCGCAGATTGATTTTGCTATTGTAATGATATCGCTTATCTCTGTATTGACAGGATTGTTCTTTGAACCTGTTATTAATAAGTGCAGATATCGTTATACGAATGAAAGTTTAAAATATCAACGAAAATATGATTATGTGAAAAGAATTTCCATTCAAGCAGAATGCGCGTGGGAGTTAAGAACCACGAATGTGAAAAACGTTCTGAATAGAATGCTTGATGATGCGTTTTGGGGTTTAAAGTCTCTTTTTAAAAAGTATTACAGAAAAATAACAATGCTTGACAGCGTGCAAGTCTTTTTCGGATTTGGAATTGTATCCTGTGTTACAACGCTTATCTCGATACACAGAATAGTCGTTGATAAAACGGTAACAATTGCAATGTTCCTGCCTTTGATGGGGGCGATAGCTCAGTTTACCTGGAGGGCATCTTCAGTGATAAGTTGTTTTACCGGTATTTTGAATGATAATATCTACTTAAACAAATTTAATGAATTTTATCGGTATGAATCGAAAGTTGTATCGGTTAAGGAAGAAATGGTGGATGCATCCTTCAGCGGAATTAAGATAGATCATCTATATTTCAAATACAATGAAAATGATAATTATACCTTGAAAGATATATGTATGGAAATCAGGCCGAGACAAAAGATTGCATTGGTTGGGTACAATGGAGCCGGAAAATCGACACTGATCAACCTGATTTTGCGTCTGTACGATCCGAATCAGGGAAGCATCACTTATAATGATAAGAATATTTGTGATTACAATGTAAAGAACTATCGCAGCAAATATGGGATTGTTTTTCAGGATATAAATGTGTATGCAGCGACCATCGGTCAAAATATTGCGATGGATATGGAGGTTTATTCGGATGAAGAAATGCAAAATGTCATGAATTCTCTTCATCTGAAAGAAAAGATAAACAAATATGAAGGCAGGTTTAACACACAGCTGACCCATGAATTATCTGATTCGGGTGAGATGCTGTCCATTGGCCAGTGCCAGTGTTTGGCACTGGCAAGAATTTTTATCAATCAGGAGAAGCAGCTCTACATTTTGGACGAGCCTACCAGCGCGCTTGATCCTATTGCAGAAGAAGAAATTTTTGAGGCGATTAACAGTTATTTGGAAGAGAAGACAGTAATTTATATTTCTCATAGATTTTCGGCATCTAAAATAGCTGACAGAATTTATTTCATGGAGAAGGGACAAATTGTCGAGCAGGGGACGCATGACGAGTTGATCCTGCAAAGCGGAAAATATGCACATATGTTCAATTTGCAGGCAAAATACTATAGAGACGAGACAGAAGTTGCAGTGAATGACAGATGCAAAAATGAAGCGTAAGGAGTGTGGTATGAGATGAATTTCTAACGCTCATACAAAAATCCTGATTCTCAGGATTGGGTATTTCGCGAAGAAACGCTAACCCTTTCGCCGAAAATTGCCAAAAACTTGCGTTTTTCATTCCTATTTGAGCCGCCAAAGGCGGCATGGGGGATTATCATGAAAAAAGTAATACATAATAATCTGTACATGTTGAAAATATTTTTTAGAGCAGTTCCATTGTATTCTATTGGCTATGCATTACTGATCACAGCCAGAAGTGTACTGTTCAATACTGTGGGAAACGTTCTGTTCATACAGTATATTGTCAAGTCGGTAGAATTTGCTATTGCTTATCCGGAAGAAACACAGAAAATTTTGACGCGGTTAATTGTTGTGACATGTGTATATTATGGGCTGGCGCTTCTGTTTAATACTATCATCGAGGGATTATTTAATAATAGTTTGATGAAAAACGCAGAAATCAAGGTCAATCGTGTTTTTACAAAAATGATGTTTGAGAAGTCCGCTTCGATTGACCTTGGCTACTATGATGACCAGAACTATTATAACGACCTGGTTGCAGCTAATAATGAATCAAATAGCAGAGCCTGGAACACTTACAGGAATTTTGTCAATTTGATTGAAAACTTATTGGTATTGTTCTCGTTGTTTTATATCATCAGTTCTTTGGATTTTGTTGTTTTTGTACTGGCGGTTGTGATTAACGTTCTCTCCTTTTTGTATCAGATTAAGCTTAATAAAATGAACGGTGAAATTTATAATAAAACAATGTCCTATAATAAAGAGATAAACTATGCAAATCGCATGTTTTTCTTAAAGCAAAACGCAAAGGACATTAAGATGACAAATATTGGTAGTGTTTTGTTTTATAAATTGACCACTTCCTCCAAAGAACTTAGCGATATTCATACTGCTTACGGAGCAAAAAAGACCATGTTATGCTCTGGTGATAATCTGATGAAGAAAATCCTTGGAGATTTTGTGACATTATTTTATCTTGCCTACATGGTGCTTGTGAAATGCGCATATACCTTTGATGTGATGACTGCTTTGTGGAATGCTTATGGTACAATAAAAGGAAACATGAATAATTTTGTTAATACGATAAAGGAATTACATAATAACAGTATATACATTGAGAAGTTCATTCATTTCATGGAAATTGAAAACAAGATAATATTGGATAAGGGTCTGAAAAAGAATGCCGATACGCCGATCACGATTGAGTTTGTCGACGTGTCTTTCTCATATGACGGAGAACACAAAATTATAGACGGATTGAATTTAAAAATTAAAGCGAACGAAAAAGTGGCAATTGTCGGCAACAATGGTGCAGGAAAGAGTACGCTTGTAAAGCTTTTGCTGAGACTGTATGATCCTGATAATGGAAAAATTCTGGTAAATGGAATCGATATTCGAGACTATGATGTGGAGTTCTATCGAAAGAACATATGCAGTATATTGGTTCAAAACTTTCAGATGTATGCTCTAACGCTGTATGAGAATGTCAAGATGGATATTGTTGAGAAAAAAGAGGAAGGTGTCAATTTGGATAAGGCGCTTAACATGGTCGGGCTGAGTGATTTGGTAGAGAACTTGCCTGATAAGGGAGACAGCGATTATTCAAGAGAATTCAACGGCGACGGTGTGGTATTGTCAGGGGGACAAAAACAAAAACTGGCACTGGCAAGAGTGTTGTTAAGTGATAAAAGAATGGTAATTCTGGATGAGCCGTCCAGTGCGTTGGATCCTAAAGCGGAAAGTGAATTTAATGAACTTGTGTTCAATATGCTGTCGGAGAGGACTATTGTTATCATTTCTCATAGGTTGTCAACAACTAAAATGGCGGATCGAATTATTCTGATTCAAGATGGAAAGGTGGTTGAAGATGGCTCGCATAACGAGTTAATGAAGAACAATGGTATATATGCTAAAATGTTTGAAATGCAGTCCAAGAGGTATAAATAATAAGTGAAAAGATTGAAAATGTGAATTTTCAATCGCGAGATTTGTGTCTATGCGTTGCTTGCCACAAACTCGTTATGCGCAAAAGGCAGCGCAGAAATTGAGGAAAGAATGCAGAAATATATATCTATTAAAGGTGCAAGAGAAAATAATTTAAAAAATATCAGTTTGGAGATACCCAGAAATAAGATTACTGCAGTGGTAGGAGTTTCAGGATCGGGTAAATCCTCTCTTATAATAGATATACTACAGAAAGAAAGCATGCGGCAGCTTTTTGATACAATGGGGGGATCTAATCAAGTGAAAAAACCCTTAGTAGATAGTATTGAAGGATTGTCTCCGGTTATATATATAGATCAACACATCACGAACCGTAATCCCAGGTCGACCGTCGGGACGGCTACAGATATTCTTAAGCTTATCAGGCTGTTGTTTGCGCAGGTAGGAGTTCGTGAATGCAGCCATTGTGGAAACAAAATCCTTCCATTGATATCAGAGTATGAGAACGACATTGATTGGTCTGATGACATGAATAATCCGTCCGAGATTTTAAGAGACAAATGTCCCGTTTGCGGACATGAGATCAGAAAATTCCGGATGTCCGATTTTTCATATAATAACCCTAACGGCGCGTGCCCTAAATGTCATGGCATCGGTCAGATATATAGCGTAAATAGAAGCGTTACGATTGACGAAGAGTTGTCGGTTTATGACGGGGCTTTTAAAAGTTGGGGTAAAAATGAGATCAAGGTTTATGTCCCCATAGTTCTTGCGGCAAGCAAATACTATGGATTTGAGTTTAATCCCAATGAAAAAATAAAGAATCTCTCACATGAAGCAAAAGCATTTCTCTATTACGGTAATGATGATCAGCGTTTTAAGAAATATTATCCTAATGTGGCAAGACCGAACGAAAAGAAATATTTGTTCATGGGATTCATAAACCACATGGAAATCACATATGAGAAGTCATTGGATAATGAGGGCTGGACAGAGCGTTTTGGCAGATTTATGACTCGGGTAGAGTGCTCGGAATGCAATGGCAGCAGAATGTCGAAAGACCTTGATATGGTGAAGGTTAATGGTGTATCAATGAATCAATTGATGCTATATACACTGGGGGAAATACGAAATTGGATCTTAGGCTACAAAGAATATAGTGTAAATCGTATTGAATATAAGTTTGTCGGAGAAGTTGTGGAATTAATCATAGGAAGACTGAACGAACTGATTGGATTAGGGTTGGGGTATTTATCGTTATCGAGATCCATTATCTCTCTTTCGTTCGGTGAACATCAAAGACTGCGTGTGGCGAATATTTTGGGCTCCAATTTAACGGAAATGATCTACATATTTGATGAGCCGACTATAGGATTGCATCCTGCTGACAATGATATGATTATTAATGCCATTAACGTATTAAAAAATAAAGGCAACACAATCATTATCATAGAGCATGACGTGGACTTAATCAGAAAAGCAGATTATATTGTGGAAATCGGCCCGGAAGCAGGCACTAACGGCGGTCAATTGCTGTTTGCAGGAACTATGGATGAATTTTTAAAATCAGAAAACTCAATAATGAAAAATTATTTGTTGAAGAAGTACAATCCTTTGAGAGAAACAGATTGTACGCAAGGTGACTGCATAAAAATAAGAAATGCCCGGAAACACAATCTTAAGAGTATCAGCGTCAATATTGCATTAAATAAAATCAATGTGATTACAGGTGTTTCCGGAAGCGGAAAATCGTCTTTGATTTTTGATGTACTCGTAGAGGCGTTGGAAAACTACTATAAAAAGGGCATTAAGAACGAAAATATTGAAGGGTATGAGAAGAATGATAATGTCATTTGTATGTCTCAAAAGCCAATCAGTAAGGGAGCAAGATCTAATATAGCAACATATACAGATATCTACACGGATATCCGAAAGCTTTTTGAAAAACAGCCGAAAGCTAAGAGTTTGGGATTGGATAAGAAGGATTTCTCGTTTAATGTTAGAGGCGGACGGTGTGAACACTGTGAAGGACAGGGAACGGTTGAATTAATCATGGTATTAATGCCGACTATGGAAGTTCAGTGTCCGGTATGTAAGGGGAAGCGTTTTAATAAAAATGTTCTGGAAGTTAAATACAAAGACAAGAGTATCACGGATATCTTAAACACCACTTGTGATAACGCATTGCCTTTATTTCGTGATGTGCCTGGTATATACAGGGTTTTGAAAGCAATGAGTGATATCGGGTTGGGCTATTTGACGATCGGACATCCATTAAATCAATTGTCCGGAGGAGAATGCCAGAGAATTAGACTTGTCAGGGAACTATCCCAAAATAAAAAGGGTAAGAACCTGTATGTGTTTGATGAGCCTACTACGGGTTTGCATCCGAGAGATATAGAAAAATTAGTCTTGATTATGAAGAGTTTGAAGCGAAACGGTCATACATTGGTTGTGATAGAGCATAACCTTGATCTTATGTTGGAGGCTGACCACATAATTGATTTGGGGACTGGCGGAGGAGCTGAAGGCGGTAAAGTGGTTTATCAGGGAAGTGTTGGTGGTTTGTTGATGAAACCGGAGTCGCGTACAGGTAGTTGTATCAAGCAATATATTTTGCAAAATAAATAGTGGTTTTTTACATTAATAGTAAAATAGAAACAATGGGGAGTACAATTTGTATATGCAGATGAAAAACAAGTATTATTTATCATCTTATATCACGCAGAATGAGTTGGCACATCTAATTAAAAGCGAAATGAGAACAAATCAGGGAATAGCGTTGTGGGAAGTGGACGGAGACAATGTTACGCTACTAAAGTATTGGGAGTTGGAGAGGATTACCGGAATGAAAAAACATAATATTCCGTTCTATTCCCTGGATGATATGAAATCTTTTATAAATGACCGGTTATCAGAGTTCAATCTTTCCCTGGATGATATTGATGAGGTACTGGGGACTCCTGAACTAGTATGGCATAAATTAAGTTGTTGATATTTTTAACATCTGGTATAATAGACT
>CAJUJU010000029.1:33146-43983 GCA_910586835.1 uncultured Acetatifactor sp. | reverse complement strand
TGCCGGATTATAAGCAATTTTCTATAGTCCGAAAAACTGGGAAACTTTTATTTAAGTAAAAAACACGGCGGCAAGGTCTCCGGCTATATTTGAACAGAAGCTTCCAGGGCAGGCGGAAAAAGACACTCATCAATTCTTTTTCCGGATTCCTGCCTGCTCCACAAAATCTTCCACACTCTCTGCCCTGGCTGCCGTTAAAAGCCAGTCGGTCAGAGTATCCATATCATGCTGCCCGCGAATGACCCCTGGAAGCTCATCGGGTATTTCACCCTTTCCGGCAAGGAGCTGCAGGATATCTTCTGCCTTTCCTTCTGCCTTTCCTTCTTCCCTGACAAAGTCTTCCCTGGCACACCTGTCCCGCCGTTCTTTCAAATGCGCCTCATACAAGGCCCTCAGATCTTTTCTCAGGCTCATGATTTTCACCTCCCTGATCGCTTCCAGAATCCCGGGATTTGTTGTTTTTATCATATCCAGTTCCGCCTCCGACCTCGCATTGAACAATCGAATCCAGTCATTTACGGGATCCACTCCCGTCAAATGCTTCTTTAACTCAACTACATGTATCTCAAACAGATCGGAAAACTCGCCCCCTTTTTCATCCCTCAGCCGATAGACCCGGTGATATTCCGGCGATTCATTCATATCAAAATCAAGAATATTGATACAAATACACTTCTTCAGTCTGTGATACTTCTCTCCAATCAGCAGGCCTTCTGTAAACATCTTTGCCAGATAGTACAGACTCCTCTTGTCCCAGTAAGCCAGCATCCTGATCTGCAGCTCGATATCAACAATGCTGTCCTCGTTCAATTCCACCTTTACGTCGAGAATCCCCTGCTTTTGCCGGAAATATCTTCTCCACAAAAACGGGTTTGACAGACGCACCGAACGGATCTCACTGACCGGAATCCCCAGCACATCGCTGATAAAGTACTTCCGCACCGCCTCGTTCAGCATCAGCTGCTTAAAGCTGAAGTCAAACTTTAATGATACAATTCCCATCCAGACTTTTCCTCCTTTGCGCACAGGAGATCCTTCCGGGGATGGTTTCACTTGAAAATCTCCTGCTTTTTCAGTTTGATCATTGAGTATGAAAGCATAGATTTTCTGAGTTTACTGATGTTGGAACAGATAAAATAGGAATATAGAAAAGAATATGCTTTGATTGGATGATAACATATCTGCGGAGAACAGGCAAGAAATTTTTCTCTCTTATTTCGACAGGGAAACACTGTATTAAAAAATTTTTTACAAGAATAGACTATTCAAAGCGAACGAAATATTGTATACTTTAGGTAATGACTGCTTGACAAAACATAATATTCGGAGGAAACCATCATGAGCAACGATCAATTTGAAAACCTCGGCGCACAGGTAAAAGAGCTGCGCATCCAGATGAATCTGACACAGGCCGAGGTAGCAAAGGCATTAAACGTCACCCCCGGCTACATCAGCAATGTGGAGAACAATCGGACCGCAATGTCCCTTCGCGTGCTGATCTATTATGCCCGTCTGATGAATATTTCCCTGGATTCCCTCATCGGCAGAATCGCGCCGGAATACAAAAAGACCGCCCTGGACAACGAACTTCTGCAGCTTATCTCCAAGCTGGATGACACCGCAAAGACAAAACTGATCAAGACGATCAAGCTCTGGATGAAAAAATAAAAACGCCGCGCCCGCAAACACTCCAACGGGCGCGGCGTTTCTTTTAAAAGCTGTGGCCGCCGCCGCTTCCTGAGCTTCCTCCCCCGCCGCCACCGCCTCCGCCGCTGCTCCCTCCGCTGTCGGAGCTTACGGGATCGTAGCGCTCGGATGTCCTTATGTACTCGGCATGGGTATTGGTCAGGCTGTAATGATACCTCATTCTGCTCAGCCGTTCCTTCTGGCTCGGCATTTTGCTGCGCCCCATGAATCTCATGATAAAAAAGTTAATCAGCAGTGCCAGGATCAACGCCAGCAGCGCATTGCTGATATATTTCATGGGCTGGGCAATGCGGTTGCCGGAAAGAAGCGTCTCAATCTGGATATAGGCCTCCATGGCACATCCATAGTAATCTCCTCTGGAGGCACTGCGATACACATTGTCCGTGATCGTGTCGGAATAACTGTTTGTAATCACCTTGCTGATCCTGCCGTCATTCTTCAGCCATATGTTTCTCTGATCCATATCAATCAAAAAGATTGTCCCGCTCTCTCTTCCGAACTGTTCCCGATAATAGCTTTCGATATAGCTTTTCGTAGTGCCGGGGTTTTCGTCGATGCTTTTGAAGGCCACGTTTCCCCAGGCCGTGATCCGCTTCATCCTCTCCGCAAGGGAAGCAGCCTGCTCCGAGGTCAGAAGCCCCGCGTCATCCTCCAGCAGAATCCTGTATCCCGTCTCCGGATTCGTGTATTCCAGCATGTTCTTCCAGCCGTCTGACAGATCACCTATCTGACTGTAGTCCGTATCCTGCCGCCTGTCCTGATCCCGCGCAGCCGCCTCACCGGAGAACGCCAGCGCCAGCGCCGAAACAGAAAACAGCAAAACCAGACATGTCAGGATACGTCCCGCCGTTTTACGCCATTTCTTACGCATTGTCGTCCCCTCCCTTTTTGTCAAACTGAGGCAGTCTCCTCATGGCAAGTCTGTTATAATTCCGTATGATGTCCCACAGAATAAAAATCACCGTCAGCAGAATCAACAGTGCCGCACCGTAATACCACAGATCGGAGACCGGCTTCCACATCCCTGTCACACATCCAAGCAGCACCGCCCCCGCCGCATACAGAAATCCCAGTCCGCCGTTTAACTTCTCCAGCTTCCTGTACTTCCGCAGACCTGCCACACAGACCGCTGCCATGACAATTACGGCTGTCAGCCAGACGAGAAACGTTCCGCCCCCCGCTGCCACTATCTGTATCGCCACGATTGCCAGGGTAAACCACAGCACCATAATCAATGTTCCTTTCCTTCTGGCAGAAGGCCGTTTCTCCTTCTTCGGCTTCCACCTGCCGGGATTTTTTGCCATAAGTCCCCGATCCTCCTGGCCCGTCTCCAGAGAAAGAATCTTCGCAAGCTCCCTGTAATAGAGAAATGCCGCAGCCGCGGCCAGTCCTGCGCTGCATGCCAGCAGTGCCGACGGACGCAGGGTCAGAAACAGATTCAGCAGGAAAAACAGCGGGACAGCCAGAACCATTGAACTTCCGAAAAAACGCCTCCCGTCCACAGGCAGATCCGTCACCACCTTGCCCGTCTGCCCGTTCACAGCAGCATAGGCAATCCGGTCGCCGTTGCGGTAGGACATAAACCACACCGGAAACATGGCGCTGTCCTCCCCCTTGCAGCAGGTACACAGCTCTGCCGCCTTTTGTCTCCTGCCGCTCTCCTGAATGCCATGCTTACGAAAAACAGGATCATCCTTGACTTTGTCAAACGTCACATCCGCCGCAAGCCCTTCCGCATCCTCTCTGTATACCTCCGGATCCACATCCGCCGTCTCCGCATAAAACCCGCTCAAAAAGGTGGGCGTAAATTCTCTGACATCTCTGATGTCGTAGGGGCCCAGCGCCTCACTGATATTGTCGGAAAACCCGGCGGAGGCGTCACAGGAATACCCTTCATATCCGGCGTCCAGATCACCGGTCAACGCATAATGATCCGTATAGACATAATCTCCGCTGCGCTTCTCCTTTTCTCCCCTGAGCGCCACCTGTCCCTGCTGGGAAATCCGGTAGCTCCAATAGGGCATATAGATCCCCCGGAAGCCGTCGATAAACGCCGGATCCTTCAGCTCCTTAGGCACAAAAAATGCCTTTCTGAGCTTTGCGGCATACGCCTTCTTACACCCATCCTTAGTGATCTGAAAGGGAATGATATGCTTCGGGCGCTTCTCCCTGCCAATCCGCTCTGAAAGAATATTGGCGGAACCGCAGTAGCTGCAAAAGGACGTGGCATCGTTGTCACTGCTGATCATCTCTCCCCCGCACTGAGGGCAGCGGAATACATTTGTCTCAAAGCAGTCTCCGTCCACCGTATCCGTTTCCTTCGAAACGGAATAAGGATCAAAGGCAGACTCACAGTAAGCGCAGAACAATTGCTGCAGAGAAATGTTGAATTTGAGATTTCCCCCGCAGTTCGGACATTCGTACATTTGAAATCCCCCTCAAAAATAGTATACTTTATTATAGCAAAAAGAACGCCGTTGGGCTATACTTTATTCATGCCATGATACTTCTGTTACATGTTTTAGAAGAAAGAATTGAGGATGTTATGAAATACTATCTTGCTCCCATGGAAGGCATCACCACATACAACTTCAGACGGGCCTATCACAAATATTACGGCGGCGTGGAAAAATATTTTACACCCTTTATCGCAAACCGCCGTCTGAGCAGCCGGGAGCGGAACGATATCCTGCCGGAACACAACCAGGGCAGGAACACCGTGCCCCAGATTCTCACCAACCGTGCGGAAGATTTTTTAGACATTGCAAATACCCTGGCCTCCTTCGGATACGACACCGTCAATCTGAATCTGGGCTGTCCCTCCGGCACCGTCGTAGCCAGAAAGCGGGGCTCCGGTTTTTTAAGCGTCCCCGACGAGCTGGAACGGTTTCTGGATACCATTTTTGAAAAAAGCCCCGTCAAAATCTCCGTCAAGACAAGAATCGGGCTGGAAGCCGTCTCCGAGTGGGACAGACTGCTTGAGCTGTTTGCAAAATATCCCCTGGAAGAGCTGATCCTCCACCCCAGACTGCAGCGGGAGGGCTACGGCGGACAGGTGCACCCGGAGGCCTTCCAGGCCGCCGCCCGTTCCCTTTCCGTTCCCCTCTGTTATAACGGGGATCTGACGGATACCGACCATACCTCCGCCGGGTATGGCTCCCTGGGCTGGCTGCTCTCCCTGCAGCCGGATACGGATACCGTCATGATCGGACGGGGCATTCTGCAGAACCCGGGACTCCTCACTGGGGATTCCTCCGTATCCACACTGCGGGCCTTCCATGATGAACTTCTGGAAGGTTATATAAAAATAATGTCCGGAGACACCAACACCCTTTATAAGATGAAGGATCTCTGGACATTTTTGAGCAAGGGCTTCCAAAGCCCCGAACATTTTTTAAAAAGGATACGAAAAGCAGACCGTATCCCGGATTATTGTCTGGCTGTGGACGCCTTCTTCCGGGAGTGTCCTTTTCCCACGATCAGGTCATAGCTCTCGGCTATCATCCTGCGGATGTCCTCGTCGGGGACTGTTCCGTCCAGGATTACCGTGTTCCAGTGCTCCTTGTTCTGATGATATCCCGGAATCACTGCCTCAAAAGCGTTGCGCCAGAAGTCCCTCCATTCCGGATCGGTCTTTACATTAATGCGCATCTGCCCCTGGTATTCATATGTCCACAGAAACGCCTTTTTGTTTTTCCGATACCTCACAAGAACCCAGTTTGTATCATGAAACGGCATGTCCTGATAAACGTCCCGAAAGGACATGCCATAGCGCAGCGCTTCCTCCCGTGTCGTCATGCTGTCTCCCCCCTGTCGCTGAAAAAAGTGTCTCCTTGCCAAATCCGCGCCGCAAAACGGCAAGTTCCGGCGCGAATCTGTGTATCCGCCGGGAAGCAATATGAAGCGCTTCCTCAGATCTTCTGCATATAGCTGACGCCGCAGGCATTGCAGAAAGCGCTCAGGCAGCCCTCTTCCTCTTTTACAAAAAGCACCTTGCCGCAGCAGCTGCACCTCTGTATACGGATGCCTGCGCTTCCCGATGCCGGAAGAACCTCCTCCGCGGCAGGCGCTTCTTCCACAGGTGTCTGCAGATTCTCAATATCTTCTCCCATATCAAACATACTCAGCTGCCCATCCTCAAAGTTGTCAAATAACTGCATATCCATAGCTGTCTCCTCCGCGTGGAATTTTCCTGCACACCCTCCGGTTCACCAGTCCTGCGCTCCCATGCTCAGCCGTTCTTTCTCGCTTCCTTTTTGGCTGCCTTAATGTCGGTTATCCCGTTTGCAGCATTGATCTCCCGCATATAAGCCTGTGCAAACTGTGCAAAGGCATCCGCTTCTTCCTTCTGCTGGATGTTCACCGGATGATACTTGTCATCCTTCGTATTGCTGGCCGTCACAAAAAGTGTCATAATCTCTTTTCTGTCCCTGTCAAACAAGGTGACATATCCGTTTTTCGCCTCCACCATGCCAAGCTCTTCTCTTCCATAGTGTACCGGCTCACTGTGGCTGATCTCCCCTCCCTGAATATCCAGCGGCACCAGATACAGATCCCCGGCCTTGAAGGCCACCGCATAAAACCAGTAGGACGTGGTGGCTGTCACTCTCCTTCCGCCGCCTCCAAGGGCAAGCTCCTCCCTGGTTCCGTAAGCCGCGGTGTAAGTATCCCCTCCCGGCACCACACTTCTGACAATGTCCTTGATCTTCTGCTTCTCCCGGCTGTCCGCCCCTTTCTTTTCGTCTATGGTCATTTTGACATAAAAGATAATAAAAAGGACGACCACAGCGACAACGCCAATGATGATGTAAGTGTTCATGGTACTTCTTTCCCCTCCATAGAAAAATTTTTATACCCCTATCTTACAACTGTTCCGGGGGTTTCGCAAGAGCCGAGCTTATATTTCATCATCCAGCAACTGAACAGCAACGACCTGTTGTATCCCGGCAGGATATGTTTCAAGAATTTCCCCTGTAAAGGTAATGGAAATATGATCACCCACATCCAGATCTTCCATTGAAATATCCGTATACCGCCATGTGATTTTCGTCTCTTCTGCAACGGAAAAGCTGAATTCCCCTCTGAAGTTAATGTCATTGACATCCATTCCCGTCACCTTCAGCGTGTTGCCCTGAATGTCTGAAATCGTGGCATAAAAGGTTTGAGGGATCATGGTTGGCGCGGCGCTTTCCGTGCGGTCACAAGCTGCCTTATATCCAATAAAGCAGAATGCTCCTGCAAGCACTGCGCTGTAACAAAGCACAGCAACAACAAATGCAATCATTTTTTTGTTCATGATAATACCTCCCGTTAAATGGCTTCGTCGAACTCATCTGATACTATAGACGATAATTCTTCTGAAAAGTTTCCTGTTTTTCTATGATATAATATCCTGTCAGATTTAAATAGACATTGCGCACAATAAACAAATATTTTATAATCAAAGAACCAACCATTGAATCAATGCCCACTGAAGCGGGCAGAAAGGTATCAGTATGAAGGAAATCACTAAGCTCGAAAAGACCTCGCCAAGTGATTTTACGCTCTGCAAGCAGAGCTTCTTCACACCGAAGAATTGCAAGAGAAGCAATTCTTCTCATTGAATGTTTGTGCCCGCCAAAGGCGGGCTTGGGGGTGTAAGTATGAAAAAAGATTGCCGGAAACTCTGGATGTTATTCCGATCCATGTTCCTGCTCAGCGCCTGCGCCTTCGGAGGCGGATTTGTCATTGTTTCTCTCATGAAAAAGAAGTATGTGGAGGAGCTGAAATGGCTGGGGGAGGATGAGATGCTGGATGTGACTGCCATCACCCAGTCGGCTCCCGGGCCTATTCTGGTCAATTGCTCCGTCATCATAGGCTACCGGGTGTCAGGCATCGTTGGCTCACTGACGGCCATTCTGGGAACCATCCTTCCCCCCATGGCCATTATTTCGGTTATTTCCCTGTTTTACGAACAGTTCCGCACGAACCCCTATATCGCCACCGCCCTGCAGGTCATGCGGGCAGGCGTCGCCGCCGTCATCTTTGACGTGGTGATCAATCTTGCCGGAAACGTATTCAAAACAAGGCGTATTCTCTATATAACAATGATGCTTGCAGCCTTTACGGCCGCCTGCTTTCTGGGTGTCAGCGCCATGCTCATCATTCCGGTCTGTCTGGGAATCGGCCTCATAGACCTGTTTCTCACATGGAAAAGAAAAAGTAAGGAGGCTTAAATGCTGTTGTTAAAATTGTTTTTTGCGTTTATACAGGTGGGATTGTTCAGCGTGGGCGGCGGATATGCCGCAATTCCCCTGATTCAGGAACAGATTGTCAATATCTACGGACTGATGACCCTGGAAGAGTTTTCCGATCTGATTACCGTGGCAGAGATGACCCCGGGCCCCATTTCCATCAACTCGGCAACCTTTGTGGGAATGCGGATCGCAGGGGTTCCCGGAGCGCTGCTCTGCACCCTCGGCTGCATCCTCCCCTCCTTCTGCATCTGCCTTACCCTGGCTCACTTCTATTACAAATACCGCACGGTAAAGGGAGTTCAGGTGGTTCTCGGCTCCTTACGGCCCGCCGTGGTGGCGCTGATCGGCTCCGCCGGAACCTCCATACTTGTGCTGGGCCTGTTTCAGTCCGGTCTGAAAGAAATCGTGCTGGAAAACATCCGCGTTGTGGAGTTGGGGATCTTCGCAGTATCTCTCTTCCTCCTGCGGAAATTCAAATGCAGCGCCATCACCATCATTCTGGGCAGCGGTGTAGCGGGAACCCTGATCTATGTTCTTCTGGGGGCCGTCTGACCCCCCTGCTCAGAACAGGCTCAGCTGCTCCTTCCTCACAGACTGCATCTGCCTTGGTGTGACCCTGTCGCTCTCCGTCAGTTCCCCGCAGAGTATCGGTGACAGGGGATTATAGCTGCGGCCGCCCGAGGTACTTCCTGCCGGGTCATGACTTGCGTAACAGTATACACAGCCGTTTCTGCAGGTGTCATAACGGCCGATATCAATACTTTCCATACAGCCGCACCCCGGGCGCTGGTTCCGGTCCCTGCGCAGTTGTGTCCCGCAGCCGATGACCCGTTCTATCAGGGTCTGATCAATACAGCTGCCATGCTTTATGCCGCAATGCTCCAGATCCATTCGCTCACAGCAGCTGAACATCTCCATGCCGTTCTCCGCCGCTGTCCGGCCAAGGCGCTCCGCAAAGGCTGACAGCTGCTGCCCGCCCGGTTCATAAATCCTCAGAGCCGCCATGGCCTTTCTGTTTTTAACATAGGTATCCACAAAGCTGATGACACACCTTTCCGTGCAGCCCTTCAGGGCTCGGGCCAGCTTCCCGAACAGCTCCAGATGATACTCCGGCGAATACTTCTCTGTAAAAAGAATGGGGTCATATCTCCAGACCACCCGCTCTCTCCCGATTCTTTCCGAAAGCCTCCGAAAGATCGGCGCCATCACCGTCAGCTTGTCCGGCACATTCCGCTCCACATCCGCTCCGTAACCGGTCAGCGTAAACTGAAAACAAAAGGGATAATTCTTCAGCTCCCCCAGACGGTTCATCATGGGCTCCGGATTCTTGGTCCAGAACACAATGCAGTCCACCGTCTCCGGCGACAGCACAATCTCGCTCACCTGCCGGGGATTCATGGGATTGCGCACATACAGGAACCCTTCCCCAAGACGGTTCAGAAACCAGTCGGAATAATAGTTCGGTATATCGGTTCTCCTGCTGGCGCTCAAAATCATGCGGTTTTTTCCTCCTGCATGGCCTCCCGGTACTCCACGCAGAGCATGGTGATATCGTCAAACTGCGGAGCCTCCCCCACAAACCTGTCTATATCTTCTTTCACGGCGCGCAGCAGCTCCTCCGGCGCCTTTTCCGCATTGCGGCAGAGCGAGGCCTCCAGTCTCTCCATGCCGTAGAGCTCTTCCTTCCGGTTGGTCGCCTCCGTCACGCCGTCCGTGTACTGGAAAATCCGGTCTCCCGGCGCAAGCTGAATACTCCCCTCCTGATACTTCATATTTTCCATGCCCGCCAGAACAAACCCCGGGGAAAGCCTGCGAGGCTTATAGCCCTCTCCCTTTCTGGCGATAAAAAGCGGCTCATGCCCGGCGTTGACAAAATCAAACTGCCCTGTGACAAGATCCAGGACTCCCTCAAAGGCCGTGATAAAAAGACCTTCTCCGTTGGATTCGCACAGCAGGTTGTTTACCTCCTCAAACACGCGCCCCAGACGCACGCCCGGCTTCGTGTGATCTTTCAGCAGCGTCTTGCCGATCACCATAAACAGTGCGGCAGGCACGCCCTTTCCGGACACATCCGCCATGACCACGGCCAGATGTCTGTCGTCCACCATAAAAAAATCGTAAAAATCGCCGCCCACTTCCTTGGCCGGATTCATTGTGGCATAGACCTCAAACTCTTTCCGCTCCGGAAAGGCAGGAAACAGGCAGGGCAGCATCTCCGCCTGAATATTCCTTGCCACATCCAGCTCCGCGGCGATTCTCTCCCGCTCCTGACTGTCCCTCGCCTGCTTTTCCAGAAGCGTCCGGGTGCGCTTTGCCAACGTGATACAGATAGCCGACATTCCCAACAGTATGGCCGCTCTGGGCAGCGCGAAGAAGAAAGCCGCATCCACGATCAGCTTCTGTGTAATCTCCCTGGGACCGGTGGAAATAGCCGCATTCAGCAATGCCTGATCCCACTCTCCCACAAACATACCGATAAAGATGGACGCGGAAAACAGAATCTGTGACAGAACCAGTGTCAGCCAGATCAGCACCCTGGAATAGTAATGGCAGCTCAGCATCAGCGGCAGCGCCCAGGCCAGCAGGCCGTGCTTGGGCATGGCGCAGGACAGGACAAACACCCCCACAATACTGCACAACAGCATGACATATTTAATCCACGCCCCTACGCCCCCCGTAATCCTGCAGATCAGGATGGGAAACAGAAAACAGACCATCAGCACGGAAATTGCCACACTCATGATCTCCATGGGTACAATAAAAATTCCCACCAGATCCAGCAGCCACGATCCCGCTCCCACGGCGGCGCAGACCACCATGCACCTGGCCGCATACTGGTTCGCCTCCGTCTCGTTATATGTAAATACATCCTTGTAGTCAAACTTGTTTTCCAT
>CAJUJU010000029.1:5170-33046 GCA_910586835.1 uncultured Acetatifactor sp. | reverse complement strand
TCCTCTTCCTCTTCCTCTTCCTCTTCCTCTTCCTCTTCCTCTTCCTCTTCCTCTTCCTCTTGTAACATGGTAACGCATTTCCTTCCATGTTTCAAGCATACCTGCACAAAAAATCAAAACAGACAAAAACTGTCTTTGACCTTGTCCGGCATTCTTGCCATAATAATAGCCATCACGGATCAAAACAGGCATCTTACAAAAAAAATAAGTGTTTTTCTGATTTTCATCGTACTATAATTGACCGGTCACACTGCAAAAGGAAAAGAGGTGGACTTCATTTGGATGACGAAAAGACAATCGCGGCAATCAGAGCACGAAACGAAAAAACAATTGCCGAAGTGATAAACAAATATTCCCGGCTTCTCTGGTCTGTGGCAGATGCCGTCCTGAACAACATTGGCTCCGTACAGGATGTGGAGGAATGTGTTGCCGATACGTTTATTTACTTATGGGAGCATCCGGAAAAATATGATCCCGGACGCGGAAAGTTAAAGACCTGGCTTTCGATCATTGCCAGAACCCAGGCGATCAACCGATACCGCGGGATCACAAGACGCAATACCGTTCCTCTTGAGGATGCGGATTTCCTGAACCAAATCGGTATTGTGGATGATATCTTACAGGAGGAAACAAAACGGGCACTGCTTGCGGCGGTAAACGCCCTGGGTGAGCCGGACCGTGAGATCCTGATCCGTCGTTACTATTACGATCAGAAACCCCGGGAAATCGCCCTGGCACTGAATATTACCATCAAGCAGGTAGACAACCGGCTGTACCAGGCGAAGCGGAAATTAAGAGAACGGGTCTCCCCTCTTTGAACACGCAAATCAGAATTGTAAACCATTTATCATGAAAAAGGAGGCAACCATGAATTCTTTCGGTAAAAAAAATTTACAGAACATAAAAAATATCTTTGCGGAAAAGACAGGCGTAATCCCGGACACCAGGCCCTGCCGCCATCCCGGCAGACTGGCTGCGGCTGCCGCCGCCCTTCTGGTATGCTGTCTCGGCATGCCGACCCTGGCCTACAGCATGTTCTCCTCCCTCTCCGGAGATGACCTGGCAATATCCGCGGTTTATGAGGGAGACGGAGTCATATCTGTCCGGGTAGAAAACCGCTCCGACAAGGAGCTGAATTTTGAATCCCGGCTGAAGCTTATGCGCTGGTCCGACAATGTGGAAATCCAACCCCTTTCCGGCAGCGTTGACTTCACCGGAACAAAATTCCAGGCACACACCGACGGCATCATGACCCTGGATCTCTCCGAAGCATATGACATGGATGCGTTGGAGCAGCCTCTTGTGGACGACCACTATTTCCTTGTGCTGACCAACAACAATTTTATTTTCGGCCAGGACTGGATGTGCACCGTCGAATTCGCGGAGTCACCCGTCCAAACTGTACAGGCCGACCCGGATCCCATTGCACCCGCAGAGGCTGACCCGGCTCTTACAGAAAAAATCATGGAAGAATTGAAACCCTATTTTGCAGACTATATCTCGGATCCCGGCGAGAGAAACAGACTGGCCCTGGAATACCAGTCCCTGTGTCAGCAGCTGCTTGGGCAGATAGAGGGAACTGTCGTGGCCCCCGTATCTCCCATGGAGCTCACCATGCAGGATTCCGGGGAAGCGGTTCTGTTTGATTCCACAGTGCCCTCTGACATGCAATTGCAGCTCACCGGCCTGCACCGCCGCACATTTGACGGATACGGGAAACTGATCGGCGCCTCCGACCTGGAGCAGGCTCTTGTGCTGAGTGCCTATATCCCCCAGAAGCAGGGCGACATCGACGGCGGTGTGGATATCCCTCTGCGGTACGTCTTTATCTATGAGGCCGACCGTGTTCAGAACCCACAGGACTATGCCTTTGTCCGGGGACAGCTGCTGACCTTTGAACAGATGGAACAGTACCGGATTTATGGCGACACCAGGTATGTCTGCTATGACGTCACCGATTTGTTTTATTCCGATCTGCGCAGCCATGTGGAAAGCATGGTCAGCCAGCGCACCGACGTATACTTTGACGAGCAGATCTGGACGCGGATACAGAATATTGATGCCTACTACAGGGAAAATATGGGGAAGCTGCTGGGTTACAGATAGTCTTTCGTGACGAAACGTGTTATACTGGAGGTGATTTTATCAGGTAATTGCGAAACTGGTTATGCGGCAAACGCCATTGTGCAGCTTGTATCTTCTAACACAGACACGCTTTCGCTCCGAGATTACCGCAGCGGTACATAAGCTGCCAAAGAACGGCAGCTAAGTGCCGGCGGTAATCAAGGGTCTGCTAATAGAACATACAAGCTGCACCATTCGGTTTACAGAAACGGGAGTTTCGCAATTGCTTATGCGCTTTTATCAGGAGGGGAGATTACTCAATGATTTATGAAATAAAGGACGGCAGCATCGTATCCGGCCTGTTTGCTGGCTGGGAGGAAACCATCATATGGTCCTGTCTGCAGGGAATCATGGGAAAGCTTTACGGAAACCACCCACGGTTTCCCACCGCGGCCATGGCTCTTTTGGGTGACTTCGCCTTCCTGGCCGGAACACCGGATCCGGAGCTTGCGGCTTACAAGCCCGGTTGGTGTACACAGCGCTTTATCATCCTGGTTCCCCGGAACCAGGAATGGAAGGACTGTATTCTGCGGCACTACGGGGAAAGGGCAAATGTGGTATCCCGCTATGCCATCAAAAAAGAACCGGATATATTTGAAAAAGAGAAACTGCAAAAAGCAGTTTCTCTTCTCCCGTCAGAATATGAGCTTCGCCTGATGGACGAACCCCTTTACAATATGTGCCGGACAAATTCCTGGAGCGCCGAACAGGTGGCAAATTTCCCCGATTATGAAACCTACCGCCGGCTTGGCCTCGGCGCAGTGATTTTAAAAGAAGGAGAGCTGGTCTCCGGCGCCTCCTCCTACTCCCGCTACCTGGAGGGAATCGAGATCCAGATCGACACCAGGGAGGACTTCCGCCGAAGGGGCCTTGCCTGTATCGTCGGCGCCAGATTGATTCTGGAATGCTTAAGCCGGGGACTGTACCCCAGCTGGGACGCCCAGAATCTGCAATCCGTAGCCCTGGCGGAGAAGCTGGGCTATCATTACAGCCATACCTACTCCGCCATTGAAATCCACAATTACTGAATTTCCAGTAATTCAAACGCCTTTCGTATAAAAGGATTCTGATCCGTCAGTCTCCAGATCAGGCCCGAGCGATAGTTCTCCAGCATCAGCAGACTGACGCCCTTGTCAATGCCGATATATCTGTCTGAAAACCAGGCGGGCTCCACATCCAGATTATAGGCGTCCAAAAATCCGTATTTCCCCTGCAGCTGCGGAATCGTGGCATAGTGCTCCGCCGCCGCTGTGACCTCCTCGGGGCAGAAAGGCATGGAGCCGATTGCACCGCAGGGAGGAATGGTTCCGTCCGCCTCGTTTTTGTTGTTGCCAAAGCAAGGAAGCGCGCCCTGTCCTCCGGAATAGCCGTGAGGCGTCATACATGCAGTCATTCCCCAGGCGTTGGGCCCGTAGGTTTTTTTCTGACCCGGATTGTCAATACAGTACTGTCTGGCGGCCCGGGTAGCCCGCAGGGAGTTTTCATACCAGTCGATTCCTCTCCGGTCCTTCTTCCCCTTCAGGTTCAGAAAAGCATGGGAAAACTGGTAGACGAACAGCGCCCCGCAATAGCTGTGATAAATCAGCCCGCTGTCCTTGTACACATCGCAGAACAGAGGACAATCATAAAAAATAGAAGGATCTACGGGATGCTCCGGTGCGGCAACCCCCAGAAAATACATGATAAACTGTTCCGCATAGTGATCCCACTGCCCGAAATGGCCCTGCTTTTCATTGTAGCCCATATAGAAGCGGTTTCCCCGGGGATCCCGATACCATTCCCAGTCCACTTCCGCATACAGCTCCTGACTGAGCTTTTGACACTCCCCGCCGAAATATTCTCCGGCCACCAGCGCCCCCATGATAAACAGCGCCGTGTCAATCACGGAGACCTCCGACTTTCCGTACCTGGAGGCATCCTCCATGTTCAGGAAGTGGTAATAGAAACCGTGCACTCTTTCTGTTTTCTCCTTCATGGTCTTAAGCGTCCCCAGAGCGCGCTCCCCGGCATCCTCTCTGGTCACATATCCCCGCTCTGCGCCCACAGCCAGACCGGCCAGACCGAATCCCACAGAAGCAATAGAACACATATCCCGCTTCACATCGTTGTCCCTGATCAGCCCGTAGCTCTCCTTCGATTCGCTGACCTCATTCCAGAAGAAATCAAAGCACTTCCGCTCCTCTTCCTCCAGAACTCTGCTGATTTTTTTCTCTTCCATTGTCTGTTCCATTATTCCTCCAGGCCGCCCGTTCTGGCAGGCACAAAAATTTCTTTTTTCTCCACATGCTCGCAGTCCAGACCAACCATGATCTCAAATGCTCCGGGCTCCCATGCCCACTGCTCCTCTTCGTTGTAAAAGGACAGCATATCCTCCGTCACCGTAAATGCCGCCTGTGCTTCCTCCCCGGGTTCCAGAGAGATCCTGCGGAATGCCTTCAGCTCTGTCATGGGACGCACCACGCTTGCGGACACATCCCGGATATACAGCTGCACCACCGTCTCGCCGCTTCGCTCTCCCCTGTTGCTGACGCGAACGGACGCCGTGCAGACAGCCCTGTCCCCTGCCCTGCCGGTTTCGCAGGCGCACCTTTCGCCACCTTGCGCCGTCTGCTCCACCTGAAGTCCTTCGCAGGCAAAGGTAGTGTAGCTGAGCCCGTATCCAAAGGGGAACAGCGGACTGTTGGGACAGTCCAGATAGCGGGAGACATAATTGTCCGCCTTGGCTGCCGCCGGACGGCCCGTATTATAATAATTATAGTAGACCGGAATCTGTCCCACATTTCTGGGAAAGCTCATGCTGAGACGTCCGGAGGGATTGTATTTGCCAAGCAGAATGTCTGCTGCCGCGCCCGCCCCGGCGCTCCCGGGAAACCATGCCTGCAGCACGGCGTCGGAGTCCTCCAGAACGGGGGCGATATCCAGCGGTCTTCCGGAGAAAATCACCGTCACCACCTTTTTCCCGGCTGCCTTCAGGGCGTGAATCAGCTTCTCCTGGCTGGCGCTGAGTCTCAGGCAGGTCTTGCTGGAGGCCTCCCCGGTCTCCCACTCAGGCTCTCCCACTGCCGCGATACAGATATCGCAGTCCTTCAGCCGCTCCACCGCTTCCTCCACCTGATCCGGCACGTCCTTCTCGCCCCGGATAAAATGTGTGCTCATGGCAGTGACCATCCTGTCTCCGCACACTGTCTCCAGGGCATGCTGCAAGGTCTCCGTCCGCTCGGGTTTCCCCTCGCAGTGCCATCCTCCCAGAATATTTCCCGTACAGGCAAAGGGGCCCGCCAGTCCGATTTTTGCCGATGGTTCGATTGGCAGCGCCGACTGGTTCTTTAACAGCACCATGCTCTCCCTGGCAAACCGTCTCGCAAGCTCCAGGTGCTCCCCGCAGTACAGCAGTCTCTGCTCTTCCTGCTCGTCCGCATCCTTATACGGATTTTCAAAAAGTCCCAGTCTGTTCTTCAGCTCCAGAATACGCATCACGCACTCGTCGATCTCCTGCTGCGTAATTCTGCCCTGTTCCAGAAGCCTCCGCAGGGTTCCCGCGTACACGCCGGACATCATCTCGATATCCATTCCCGCATGAATGCTTTTTTCGCCTGCCTCCAGGTCGTCCGCCGCCACCGAATGGTTCATCAGCTCCTCCACCGCGGAAAAGTCCGAGATGACCACACCGTCAAAGCCCCACTCCTCCCGCAGAACCTTTCTCAGCAGAAATCTGGAGCAGGTGGCCGGCGTCCGCTCCACCGTGTTGAAGGAGGTCATCACCATGGCCGCCCCCGCCCGGATCGCCGCCTCATATGCCGGCAGGTAAAAATCCCGCAGAACGCCCCTGGACATGTCTACCGTGTTGTACTCCCTGCCGCCCTCCGGCTGTCCGTATGCGGCAAAATGCTTCACGCAGGAAGCTATTTTCCCCTTTTCCCGGGGATCCCTGCCCTGATATCCCCGGACAGTGGCAGCCGCCATCACGCCGTTCAGGTAAGGATCCTCCCCGCAGGACTCCATCACTCTTCCCCAGCGGGGGTCTCTGACCAGATCCGCCATGGGGGAAAAGGTCACATGCAGCCCGGAGACCGCCGATTCCTTAGCCACCGCCGCCGCTGCCTCCTCCGTAAGCTCCGGGTCAAAGGTACAGCCCTGCGCCAGGGGAATGGGCATGATTGTCACATAGCCATGTATCACGTCCGACATAAAAAGCAGCGGAATCTTTTTCCCGGATCGCTCCAGGTAATCCTTCTGAAGCTTTTTCAGGTAGGACGCACCCAGCGGTCCCAGGGTTGACCCCACCTTCCACAGTTCCTCATCCTCAAACCGCCACTCCCGCAGAGGTCCCGTAAGGTTCGCCGGCGCCAGATGATACAGCATATCCGGGGACAGCTGTGTCATCTGCAGAGCCTTCTCTTCCAGCGTCATCTCCGCCGCCAGCTTTAACAAGTCTTTCTTATCCATTTATTTCTTACTCCCGTCTTTCTTCTATCCGCAAATCAAAATTCAATGCGTCCAGTTCTTGATACAGCTTTCTCTCTGGATCAGAGAGGTGGGCAGCACGATGCGTCTGCTCTGCTCTCCCTTCATCATTCCAATGAGGGTCCGCGCCGCAATCTCTCCCAGCTCGCAGAGCGGGCGGTGCACGGTGGTCAGGCCGGGGGACAGGACGGCGCTTCTCTCGATATCGTCCATGCCGATGACAGACACATCCTCCGGCACCCGCAGCAGCATATCCTGAAGCGCCTTAATACATCCGGCGGCCATCTCGTCATTGAAGGCAAATATGACCTCCGGCCGATGTCCCCCTCTGATGAACTTGATGGTCTCCTGATATGCTGTCTTTTCCTCCCATCCGGCTTCGATACACCACTCCGCCGGACAGTCCAGGCCAAACGCCTCCACGGCCCGCCGGAAGCCCGTCAGCCTGTGCTCGCCGTCAAAGCCTCTTCCCACCAGGCAGGCCACCCTGCTCAGACTCAGGCTGTGAATATATTCCCCCACCCGGTAGGCGCTGTTCTCATTGTCGATGAGCACCGTTGACACAAAGGGAGCCTCCAGCTCCCGATCCAGCACTACCACCGGGCACTGCTCGTTTGCAAGCAGATTCACCAGGTCATTTGGTATGGTCTCCGAAAAGATGATGGCTCCGTCCACCATTCTCTCCAGAAGAAGCCTGCTGATATGGGTGATATCCTGTATGGGGCCGCACTTGGCGGCAATCATCTCCTGCCCGTTTTTCTCCATCTCACTCTCAATTCCGCGCAGCACCTCGCCGTATACCACACCGTAAAGGGAGTGGGCAAAGTAACCGATAAAACCGTTCTTCCGGCTTTTTAAGTTCTTTGCCATCCCGTTTGGCACATAGCCCAGTTGTCTGACGGCCTCCATTATCTTCTGTTTCTTTTCCTCGCTCACCGGGCCCGAGTGATTCAGTGTATAAGACACCGTTGAGATAGAAACTCCTGCCGCCTCTGCCACATCCTTGATCGTTACTGCCATACTCACCTGCGCATATCTACATCAGTTCTTCACTGCTATTTCCAGGGTATCCTCTCCGAGCCTTCCGTCCTTCAGACTGTAGATATACGTTTTTCCCTCCCTCTCTTCTACTCTGCAGGCATCTCCGGATACGCCCAGCCCTGTCCCTTCCAGAACGATGACGTCCTCCTTCTGGGACAGCCGGAAGCACAACCTTCCCGGCCTTGTCTCCAGGATCTCCGCGGTAGAAGAAAGAATCTTCACTCCTTCGATTTCCAGACAAAGCGGCAGCAAAAGTGCTTCGCGGGCTCCCAGCCGGATTTTTCTGCCTTCAAGCAATTCATTGTCATTATACCAAATTCTACATTCTTTTGCAAAAAAATCCATATTGAGAATGTGAAGATATTTCTCTCCGTCCGGGTTTGCGTTGATATCCATAAAAATCCCGCCGTGCTCCGCGTCCTCGGACAGTCTGCATGTGGCTCCCAGATACTCCATCAGCTGTCTGTTGCCCCTGCGGTTTCCGACATAATGGGTGGCAAGAATGGCCGCCTTACCCTTTCCCGCCTGTTTCACCAGGCCGCAGGCTCCGCCTGCCACCGCTGCCCTCAGGAACACCTCTGCTCCTTCCGCGGTAAAGGTCTGGGCTTCTCCCACCCGAACCTCCGCATATTCCTTCCAGATTCCTTCCGGCTGAACGCTCAGATTGGGAAGCTTTCCCTCGTCCAGCTCCGCCGCCACATGGATACCGGTTCTGTCCGCCAGAATCGTACAGGGCTTTCCCTCCATATCCATCACCGGCATACGTCCGTACAGAAGCAGACTGCCTCCGTTTTCCACGAAGACGCTGAGCCTCTCCTGCACTCCCGCATCCATGTAATCCGCAGAGAGCAGGAACAGCACCGCCTTTTTCTCCATCCAGCTTCCGTCCTCCTGCAGGTTCACCCCGCCGAAGGCATAATGGTTCAGCAAAAGCATTTTGGCAAAGGTATCCCAGCCGCTGCCGGTGCGGTAGCGGGTCAGGTGCTGCACCATTTTTTTCTCTCTCTCCGAACCGGGATAGCAGTACTCCGTCATGAAATAGTCGGGAATAAAGCCCACCAGCACATTGTCACGCTCCTCCTGCATGGCTGCCAGCCTGCAGGCGTTTGCCAGCGTCACCCGTGTGCTTCTCCGGATCCTGTCATAGGTGTAGCTCAGTTTTCCCTCCGGGTTCACGGGCGCGGTAAAACCGTGTCTCTCCCCGGTGATGGCAATCCTGTTGTTCCCGTCCTTCCTGGGCTTTTTCAGCAGCATATTCCGACCGCCGGTAAACAGGTAATGATTGATCAGACGGTTGTTCTGGGCAATGCCCATCCGGGCGGTAAAGTCAGCGTCGGAGACATCCAGCCTGCCGTTTCCGCTCTCGTCGTAATCCGCCTCCCCGCTCTGGAATTCAAAGCTGGCAAGCGGCATGTTCTGCCGGTTCACCGCCTCCATATAGCAGTGGATCAGGTACAGATCCTGCATGTTCTGCAGGCGCAGCCCGGACAGGTAAATATCAGAGCCCGCCCAGAATTCATCGGACTGTCCCAGCGCCTCCATCAGCTGGCTGATGCCCACCGGGAAGGTGTAGCCCCGGCCCCCGCCGGTTCCGTGGATGTTAATCAGGAAGGGAATGTCCCTGATCCCGTATTTCTCCGCCATCTCCTTCAGAACCCTGGCATATTCCGCATACCTGTACCGCATATACCTGCCCAGATCGCTGTGCAGCTCCAGGGCATACCCGTCCCCCGGCTGCTCATAGGCCTTTCTTCTGTCGTTGGGCAGTCCGTTGTAGAAGGGATACCGTCTCTCCAGCTCCTCCCTGCTCCAATGTTCCTGCAGCCATTCCTCAAATCCGGCCACGGTCACGTCGGTCAGATCCGGTGTGTTTGACACCCAGGAAAGCATACCGATCTCGTTATCCAGCTGGCAGGCGATTACATTGCCCCCCTTTGTGATCAGGTGGCGCTCCAGCACCGGCATGATCTGCGCATACCATTTATCCACACAGGCCAGAAAATCCGGCGCAAGATAATCCAGTGTCTTCGTGGGCGCCTGCTTATGCTCCCAGCCCGTGGGAACCAGCTGGGGATACCGCTCGGCCACCCAGTACGGAATGCCTTCGTTTTTCATCTCCGCCATGATAAAGGGACCGGGTCTGCCGATAAAATAAAGCCCGTTCTCCCGGCACAGCTCTATGAAGGCTTCCACATCCAGGTTCTCCCGCTCCTCTCCAAAGTCAAATACCCCCTCTTCCTCCTCGTGGCACAGCCAGGGGATGTAGGAAGCCACCGCGTTCAGCCCGGCATCCTTCAGCTTTGTCAGACGATCCTGCCATTCCTCCCGCTTCAGTCTGTAATAATGCACCTCCCCGGAAATCACAATCTCCGGCTTCCCGTCGATGAGCACCTGCCCATTCTTCACCTCAATCCTGCTCATAAAAGATCCTCCCATATAGCAATTCCTCAAATCCAAATCAAACATTCAATGAGAAGAATTGCTTCTCTTGCAATTCTTCTGTGTGAGAAAGGCGCTTGTTTCAGCGCCTTTCTCACACTATTCGCCAGTGATACCGGTCTTCTCAATTCCCTCTATAAACTGCCTCTGGAGACAGAAATAAACGATCAGAAGCGGCAAAATAATCAAAAAGGTGCCCGCCATCTGTATGGCCTCGTTTGCCGTGGCCCCCGTGTCTGCCGCCGAAGCGCTGACCAGCTTGTTAAAGGCTTCCACAAAGTTTTCCAGCTTCATGGGCAGCGTTTTGATATTGGCCCCGAAGTAAAGGGCTCCCAGATAAGTCTCGTTCCAGTACCACACCATAGACAGCAGGAAACTGATCAGGAAGCCGGGCTTTGCCACGGGAACCGCGATTTTGTAAAAAATCACGATCTGGTTGGCTCCGTCGATCTCCGCCGCCTCCGTCAGGGATACCGGCATCTGCTGGAAAAACAGCACAAAAATCAGCACAAAGATAGCGCTCCTCATTCCCTGCCCAAAGACCGCAGGCAGCAGATAAGCCTTCAGACTGTACAGGATTCCCAGATTTTTGTACATCAAAAACTGGGGAATCATGGTGATCTGGGTGGGGATGATAAAGGTGGCCAGAATCAGGCCGAACAACAGGTTCTTCCCCTTGAACTTATACCTGGCGATGCCGTAGCCGGTGAGGGCGCAGACCAGGGTCTGCAGAATGGCCGGCAGCACACTGACATAGACCGTGGTCCACAGCGTCTGCCAATATCCCAGAACCTGCATGGCCCGGGTAAAATTGGCGATTTCAAACCCATAGGGAACCCAGCTCACCAACGGATTTACCAGATCGTCGGCGGTCATAAAACTCATGCTGATCATTTTTAACAGCGGGTACAAAAACACAAACCCCGTCACACACAGGAAGGCATAAAGGAACACCTTCCCGCCCAGCCTGACAGCCCCCTGCCCGGTGGGCTTCCCCAATGTCCTGTGAATTGATTTCCTTACGCCTGCTTTTTTCATTCCCGATACCTTCTACTTTCCCGATATAACTTTTTCAGGTTTCTTTCCTGTGCCTTTTTCAGCCTGCGCGCCCGCTTCAGCTCCAGCTTGGCGGCCTTGCTGTTGCCGTAAATCGCCTCCTTACGGGGACCGTAAAGCAGCATGAAGAAACCGATCACCAGCAGCAGTATAATAAAGTAGATCCATGCCTGGGCCGACGCATATCCCAGTCCCAGGGATACCTGGAACATATTGTCCCGGATGGCGGTAATCACCTTGTTGGTGTCAAAGGTCGAAATCGTAACTATGGTGTAAATGATACAAATGGCAATCATGTTCCGCAGGTTGGGAAGCGTTATCTTCCAGAAACACTCCCAGTTGGAGGCTCCGTCGATATGGGCCGCCTCGTACATGGGACGGTCAACCTTCTGCACCGCGGATAAAAGCAGCAGAATCTGCACCCCGGAAAACCACAGCGTCATCACGAAGGAATCCAACAGCGTCTGCAAAAGCCCCCCGGCGGTTTCCGGAAGCATCTCCATCACATTCTTGATAATCGAATTGGAGTCGGCTCCCTGGATGGCCATCATGCCCATATCAATAAACTTCTGGATGATAGGACCGCTGATGATGATAACCGGCAGGAAAAACAAGGTACGGAAAAGCCCCTTTCCCTTGATTTCCTTGCTCAGAATCAGCGCCACCACAATGGAAAAAACAATCACGATGGGAACCTGAAGCACGATTTCTCCCACATAACCAATCAGAAGCTTTGGAAAAGTCACGTCCCCCAGAAAAGCCTTCCGGTAATTCTCAACTCCCACGGGGCTGGTGACCAGCCCTGTGGCGGAGATGACTACGGAATCAAAGCTCATTTTCATTGTATTTAAAATCGGGTAAAGGGTAAACACCGCGAACCCGATCAGCCAGGGAACCTCACACAGCCATCCGCGGATATTATTCCTGGCACTCCTGGATAATTTTCCTTTCCTCATAGCCCTCTCCTATCTGTCCGCACCGGCGGCAGCTGCCAGAAAGCTTTCCGCTTCCACTGTCACGCCGTCTCCCGTCCAGTCCGTCTGACGGTAGTTGATATAGATACTGATACCGTTGTCATAATCCATCCGCACCACATCCTTTTCCAGCACGACCCGATCCCGGATGCAGGCTCCGGACACCTGGCCCAGCACCTGGCTCACCTTCCCATATTCCTCAATGACCGAGTCCTTCCAAACGGCATACTGGGTACTGTACAGCCAGGAAGAAGGCGTATTGATCAGCTCCACGGAGTCCTCCCAGGACAGATACCAGGAAGGATACGCCCCGTACTCCACGCACTCCAGCAGATCCCTGGACGCGTTGGCATGGAAATTCCACCCCTCCGAGTAGTACGGAATACAGCCTTTCAGCACGATCTGCATGAAGGGCACCGTCTCCGTAAAGATATAGTAGTTGCTGGAACCTGTCGGAATATCGTAAATCCCGTCACACTTTCCCCACAGATAGGCATAAGGGGCATACAGGTTCAGCTTAAGCCCAGCGCTGTCCGCCTGAGTAAAGGCGTTCACCGCATCCGCCCGGGTAGAGGGATTTTTCTTATTCCAGTTGGAATACAGGGTGCTGCCGAAATGCTCCACCGCCATATCGGTGAGCCCGATTCCTTCCGCCTTTTCGGCAAAGCTGTTCAGCTGTTTTGCAATGTAGGCAGGCGCCAGCCAGTTATACATTCCGTTGTCAAAATTTGTCAGCATGGTACGGTTGATAGCCTGCGCTTCCTGGCTGCTGCCATAGCCGCCCTTCCCCTCATATCCCCGGGAAAAATCGGAATACAGAGACACGTCGATCCCCTGTTCCGTCAGCTTTTTAATCTCCTTCTTCCACTGAGACCGGGACCCCACCTTGCCGGTGAAGGAAAAGTCCGAAGGCGCGGCCCCGGAAGCGCCCTTGTCCGAGTAACCACGAAGTACCACATCCAGATTTTGAAGGCCTGCGTCATATAGTTCCTGCAGAATCTGATCCGCCTGCTCCACCGTAGTCATGGGCAATGTCTTCGACCAGAGAAGCCCTTTCTTCTGCTCTGATAAAATCAGCTCGATTTTCACAGCCGCCAGTTCCGTCTTCTCTTCCTTTTTTGTAAGAGTGCCCTGATCCAGCAGATACTGCCTGTATGCTCCGGCAATTCCCACATAATCGGCCTCATCCCCGGAAAGAAACACATAGGTGATGCCCAGATCCCCGGGATTTCGCTTCTCCTGGTTGGCCGTCAGGCTGGTTCCGCTCTGATCCAGTCTCATCAGGTAGGTCTCCCGGAGAAGGAACTTTGGCATAATCAGGTTGAAGGGTGTCCGGATTCCGCTGACGTAAGCAGCGATTCTGCAATATTCGTCCCCTTCCGTCACAATACCCGCAAACCCGGACTTCCCCTCCTCCAGGATACTCCCGAATACGGGCATATAGATCTCTTCTGCACTTCTTAACAGGCTCTGTGAAACCATGCTTTTGAAAGCACCCATGCCAAGATCGCTGCCGTAGATCTGTTTTTCATAATTTTCTGCCGCTATCGTCTTCTGTCCCGTGGAGATCAGTGCGCCGCAGCCGTCCGGCACAAACAGATAGCCGGGATTGTCATAGCCGTAGCTGGCTCCCAGAAACGGATAGACATAAATGCTCTGCAGCTGTACGCCCGAATCTTCCGCCTCCACAATGGACGCCTCCGGAATCAGCACCGAAACTCCCGTATCGGTCAATGATACCTGAAGTTCAAAGCCTACCTGCCCGGAAAAGCTGATGCTGCTTCGGAATCCTGATTCCGTCTGCTGTGTCTCCACCGAAGCGCCCTCCCCGGTGATGGTCCAGGTTCTCACATTCCCGTTTTCCAGCCTGCACTCCACCGAGACCCCGGATTCCTTCATGCCGGTCCAGGTGGCGTTCAGATCACCCTCCTGGGCATCGGGCCCCACCGAATCAAACTCATTGCCGGTGGCCTTGTCCCTGACCAGGATCGCCAGGGTATCCGGATGATAATACAGTGCAAGACGGTCGTTTTCCGCCGCCAGCACATAATTGCCCCGGGCCTTGCCCTGGGCCCGGGCCGTCAGCCCGACGCCTGCAGATACCGTGCAAAACAGCAACATTCCCAACATCCAGACAAGGATGCGCCATGCTTTTTTCTTACACACGAAGAGCCACCTCCTTATAGATGCTCACCACAAACTGCCACAGCTGCTGCCCCAGCAGATAGAGGGTAAATGCCGCCAGCAGGAACAGGAGCATTGTAATCACAGTGACAACAATATTTTTGATGGCCTCCGACACGCTGTATACATGTACCTCCTGTACCATCAGGTAAAGCAGGATGCCGCACCAGCAGATAATTGCGCCGCAGCCAAACTCATAAAAGAAACGCTCGTTCTCCGTCAGCATATTGGAGATAATCTGCAGCGGAAGCATCAGGAGCAGGTAGGGCGACAGGGCATAAATCGTGCCGCAGTACACATGCTTCAGCTTTCCTTCTCCGCCGGAGATGGTGCTGACCAGGAAATTGCACACCACAAAGAGCAGAAGGGGCAGAAGAATCTGACCGATCAGGCTCGTCAGGTTCACATAGGCGATATCCGTCTGGTTAAACAGATAGCTGGTGACATACAGGTTTGTAATCTGCAGCACGATCAGCCACAGATACAGCAGAGTAGCCGTAACTACGCCGACCTTCTCCTCATGGTGAATGCTGTAATAGCCGTCGAATGGGTTTTTCAGCATCAGCTTCAGCAGTTTCAGCTGCTGCACAAACGAAGCTTTCCCCACTCTGGCCATCTGCTTTTCCACAGGCGCCAGAAAATGCTTCCTGGAATTGACTGCACGGATCAGCTTCCACACCGCAAATAACCCCACAAGAAGAAAGATCACCTTCACCAGATTATTCTCGATCCATTCGTTCCTCGCGTACCAATAAGCCTGGGAATAACCGGACACATTGCCGGCCACCTTGTAGTATTCCATGGCCTGGGTGTAATCCTGGCGCTTGAAGCTTGCCTTGGCCAGAGCCTCGTAGGAAAACAGAAACGCCGTGTTGGCCCGCTTGATCTCCTCCCAGTTTACCTCTGCCTCCGCGTACCTTCCGTCCATGTAATCCGAAAGGCCCTTGTGTACCTTTACGGCAAAATCGGTAGGCTCATACTCCTGTATGATTCCCTTCCCCTTATCCAGCACATACAGGACACCGTCCTCAGACACATCAATGGCCGCCGCGCTGGAGACCAGGCCGACCCGCTGCATCTCCGAATCCACATAGCCGAAAGAAAAAATCAAATTGCCGTAGCTGTCATACTCATAGATAACGCCGTAGGTATCAATCGCGTAAATATTCATATTGCGGTCCACAGCCACATCCACAAAGGAACCGCTGTAGAAATTGACCGCTATCAGGTCCGCCCCCGCAATGGAAAGCTTCCTGACACTCTGTCCCTGCTCCGCCGCGTTCTGACCCTGGGTGACAGTGTACATGAGACCCAGCTCATCCACCGCGATATTGGCCACGCTGGAGGGCACGTTTTTAAAAAGCTTATCCAACTGCTCCTGGGTAAAAAAGGTTCTCTGCAGGATCATCATCAGGGATGTATTTGTCCTGTTTGACCCGAAGTATCCAAGGAAGCTTCCGTCAATACTAAGCTGCATGACGCCGGAGGTGGAGCCCTCTGACACCACATACAGATTCCCCCGCTTGTCGACCGCGATCTTTACCGGAGCGAAGGAGGTGTTTTCTCCAAACACCTTTTCCGAAGGCTTGCCCAGCTCCCTGAACAGGGTTCCGTCGTGTTCAAAAATCAGTATCTTCCGCGTCTCACGGTCCACGACATAAAGGTATTCGTCCGTTACGGACAAACCGGAGGGTGAGGTCAGCTCCTCCGCAGTGATTTCCTGTACAATCTCACGCCCTTCTATCACCACAATGCGGGCGTTTCCCGTGTCCGCCACATAGAGCTTATCACCGTAGACAAACAGATCCTCCGGGGCTTTCAGACCAAGATTCAGCAAAATTCCCGGCTCATAGGCGTCCTGGGTGTAGGCCAGCCACCCGTTGGGCCCCTGGGTCACTGTTAAATATGGGGCCTGCGCATGCACTTTTATTCCCGTCGGCAAAAATACTGCCAGAACTGCCAGCAGGCATATCCATCTGCGGGCTTTTTTTCCAAAATGTCTCATCGCATTCTCCTTATTTGATACCGGAATGGGCCATGGTGCTCATCACATTATTCTGCATCACGATAAAGATAATCAAATTGGGAATGAACATGATCAGCGTGGCTGCAGCCGCCATTCCGATACCCGCCACATCATTTCCTGTGGTGGTCAGAGTGGACATGTAATAGGCAAATGTCTTCAGGTTATCATGGTTCAGGTAGAGCTCGCTGGCCTCGATGGTATTCCAGGCCGTCTGGAAGGTCAGGATCACCACAGTTGCCAGAGCGGATTTTGACAGCGGAACCACAATTTTCCGGAAAGTATACCAGTCCGTGGCTCCGTCGATTTTTGCCGCCTCCAGCAGCTCATCCGGAATCTGATCCATAAATTGCTTGACCAGAAACAATCCAACCGGCATAGCCAGCGCCGGAATCACATGAACCGCAAAGTTGTCGATGAGTCCTGTCCCGTACACGATCAGATACTTGGGAATCTTCACCGCCGCCCCCACGAACATCAGCGCCATGGTGTTGATGCTGAAGATCAGGTTTTTCGTCCGGAATTTCTTTTTTGCCAGGGCATAGCCTGCGAAGGCCGTGATGGCCACCGTGCAGAGCACCGTCAGCAGGGTAGACATAATGCTGTTAAAGAAGTACCGGTAAATGGGCACATCCGAGCTGTTCATGGTCTCCACCAGCTTCCGGAAGCTGTTCAGAGACGGGTTTGACACGAAAAAGCGCGGAGGATACAGATACAATTCGTTCACAGGCTTCAGCGCCTGGGAAAAGATGAATACGATGGGCAGTCCCGTGAGGATTGCCATCGGAATCAAGATTGCGTAAAATTTCAGCTGACTTGGATGAAACCGGGTAGGATTCATCTTTTTTCCCTGTATGGATGACATTTCTCATTCCCCCTCTCTCAATCGCCGTCTCCGAAGAGCCGGAACACGCCCTTGGAGCTCACCGCTATGAAGATCAGCAGCACCACCGATATGGCGGACGCATACCCCATCTCATACCGCAGGAAGCCGTAGTCCTCAATGTGGTTCAGCACCAGCTGCCCCGCATACTGAGGCGTGGGATTGGACCCTGCCAGCGTCACGCCGATGGCTCCCGCCTGGAAGGTATTCACCACCGCCATCACGGCTCCGAAGAGCATCTGAGGCTTCAGGGAAGGTATGGTGATATGGACGATCTCCTGAAAACGATTCTTTACCCCGTCGATGTACCCCGCCTCGTAAAGCTCCGGATTGATGTTCAGGATACCGGCCAGCATGGAGAGAAAGCCCACGCCCATACTGGACCACAGCGTCACCAGGATCATCACGGGCATCAGCCAGTCCGTTGACTGAAGCCACTGGACGGGTTCCCGGATCAGCCCCCAGTTTAACAGCAGACTGTTCAGATAACCCGTCTGGTCGCCGTTAAACAGCACCTTCCAGATTACGGTCATGGCCACGCCGCTGGTCATGGAAGGAGAATACAGGATCAGGGCCAGCACCGTCCGGGATCTCTTGGGCACCTGCGCCAGCATCCAGGCCATGAGAAACGACAGGATATAACCCAGCGGACCCGCAATCAGAGAAAACTTCAGGGTATTGGGAACCACATACTGCATGAATACCGCATCTGAGGTAAACAGCGTGATATAATTTTTCAGCCCCACCCAGCCCGGAAAGTTCACGGAGTCAAAATCCGTAAAGGAAAGCATCATGGCAAACCCAACCGGGATCACAATAAAGGCCAGAAACAAAATCAGATATGGCGCCAGAAACAGATACGCCGATCTCGCTTCTCTTTTCTGTTCATTTCTTTTACTCATTATGCTCCACCCAACTCTCTATCAATTCGATTGACGGAATCCGATAGGTCTTCACCGTCACATTGTCCTTTACATAGCCAAACTCTTCCCACTTCCTGGCCAGCTCCTGATTCATCAGGATCGCGGCGTCATCCAGAGTGCTTCGCACATTTTCCCCGTTGAACACCACGGCATTCCACACATTGCTGATCTCACGCTCGATCATATAGCTGGCGGGCGTTTTCACAAATTCATGCAGCCACTTGCGCTGATCGGCGATTACTTCCTTGTGGGCATCCGCGATGGGCAGCTCGGCAAAAGCTTCCACGTTGGCCGTGTTCCACATATAAGTGTCCCCGTACAAAAGCTGCATCTGCGTGCCGAAGCGCTCCTGGGTCTTGGCAGACAGCCACCACTTGAAGAACTCCCAGGTCGCCTCCTGCTTTTCGGACTTGGAGAAGATCGCACCGGTGGTTCCGCCGCCGGTAGCCCAGCGCTCCACCACTCCGTCAGCGTTTCTCATGCCGGGCATCACCGCAATATCCCATTTCCCCGCCAGCTCCGCTGCCGCGGCCTCCAGCTTCAGATAGGTGCTGAAGGGAGCCACCCCGATGGGAATGGTGCCGTTTCGGAAGGACTGGTAAAAATCCGCCACCTCAGTGGGAAGCCCGTATATGGTAAACAGATCCGTCATGAACTTCATGGCCGCCAGGCCGTTCTCATTGTTCACTGCCACCGTCATGCCATCCTCCTCGTAGATGGCTCCTCCATACTGCAGGAAGAAAGGCGTGGTAGCGGAAAAGGTCTTAAAGGAGCTGGAGGAAGCCAGCGGAATATAGAAGTTCATCCCGTACCTCTGTAAAACAGGCAGGATCCCCAGCACCTCATCCCAGGTATCCGGAATCTGGATTCCCAGAGCTTCCAGCAGATCCTTGCGGTAATAGAGCACAAAAAAGTCCTGGGTCTCGGGAAGGGCATAGACGCCGTCCTCATAGACATTGGTCAATAATGCGCCGGGCGCAAACTGCCCTGCAGTCTCCTCAAAGCCTTCAAACTGTCTTAAATCTGCCAGCACTCCCCGGATGGCCAGATCATAGGGAAGGTGAATGCTCAGTCCCAGCGCCGCATCCGGCTGGCTGTTGGTGGTGTTGGCCAGAATCAGCTTGTTCTCGTCCTTCATCAGGGAAAAATTCACCTTGATCCCCGTCTCCGGCGTGAAATAAGCGTCTGTCATGGTCTGCAGCTCATTTACATAGGTCACGGCACGGTTCACCCAAACATCGATGGTCATATCATATTCTTCCTGTTTTTCCGCTTCCCCGGAAAACAGGTCGTCGGCAAAATAGCGAACCTCTTCCCAAACCTTGCGCAGAACTCCCACCTTATATTTGGGAAGCTCACTGTCTTCCTGATGAATATAAATGCAGTCCAGCGTCATGGGGCTCTTCTGAATACTTTCCAGCACGGTGCCCAGCATCTGGGACACGGAACTGGAACCCTCGGAAAAGGAGGACAGATTGTTGGGCAGCTCGTCGGGATCGTCTGCAAGCTTCCGCAGGCGGCTGATCACGATCTCCAGATTGGAGATATCGGAATTTCCGTCATCCCCCAGGTTCAGCCGGATCAGCTCCTCCATCACATCTTCCAGATTGTCGGCAAGACTGTTTAGCTCATCCCGAAGCTCCGGGATAAAGGTCAGGATCTCCCAGTCACGGTTTACATCGTCGCTTCCTCCCGTGACCTTTTTTACCTCCACGGCAATGTCGGCAATCTTGTCAATCTGAGCGGAAATGACATCCATCAGCGGATTCATTTCCGTGCTGTCCGCCTCCAGCCCCAGACGGTGGGTTCCCGCCTCCAGATAAAACCGGAACGCCCCGTCCTCGTCTCCGAAATCCCGGACAATCCAGGAATTGGAGCTCTCAAAGGCAACTCCTCTCGCCTCCGCAAAGGGCAGCTCTCCGTCCAGGGTAAGCGTCCTGCGGACCACGGTGTTGGCCTTCTCGTTCTGCTTATATTTCAGAGCCACGGAGTACCAGCCCGGCGTATCAATGTCAAATTCATAGTACAGCGTCTGGCCGTTCTGATTCCAGGTTGCGCCGCCTACCACGCTCATCAGCTTCCTGCTGGCAAGATAAGGACTTACCTCCACATCCCGGGTGGCCACCGGCCTGGTGGAGGTTGTGTTTTTCCGCCAGATCCGCTCTGCCTCCAGAGACACCAGCGCTTTTCCGCCCTCCGCATCCGGCAGGCCGCTCCTGTAAGTATCGTAATCCACGGCCTCCGGCAGAGACAGCACGGACACCTTTCCCAGCAGGATGGATGACTTTTCCATGGTCAGCAGAATCTCGTTTTCTCCTTCCTCCAGAAAAAACAGCAGAGCATCCTGCTCTCCCTGGCGGACGGACTTCAGAAGCCGGGACTGCCATTCATGTCTCAGAATCGTATCCGGAGTGATCTCGTTTCCCCTGGAATCCTTTCGGAAAGGCCATTCCTCCGTGCCGTACAGCTGGGAAAGCACCAGCTCCCGCGCCTCGGAGAAGGGATATTCGCCGTTGATTTTCACCCCCACCGTATGGGATACCGCCTTGTCGGCAAGGCAATAGTAATCCACCGAAAGCCCGTATAAACCGGCTTTTTCCACAGAGACCGTCAGCGTGACGGAGTCTCCCTTTTCCATGCGGATCACATCCGCCCCATAGCCAAGAGAATCCTCCTCCTTCACCGTACCCGTCTCCGTAAATACAGTGGGATCAATGACCTGGAGTACCCCCTTCTGCTCCTGAAGCCCCTCCACACGCCACTGTTCCACCACCTGGCTGTAGGGGCTTTCTGTCTGATCACCTGCCGCAGCCGCCGCAAGCGGCAGCATGTTCCATGCCGCCAACATAATTCCGGCTGCAGCTATAACTTTCCTCCATACAATCCGTTTCGCCATATCCACTGTCCTTCCAATCCTGCCCTTTATGCGGCAATACCAGTCACGACGCAGTTTCCTATAAGGTGAAAAATGCTAAGCGAACAAGTTCCCTTAGCATTTTTCCCTCCGTTCTTTGCGGAAACACACAATACCTTTTTCTTTACTTGGTCAATGCGTCGATGGCCTGTCTCTCGCTGGAAATAAATCCGTTGGCAAGTGTATTCAGCTGAGAAGCATAGTCGTCTATGGACAGTTCTCCGAGAATGCACTTATCCAGAATTTTTGCCATTGTAGCTTCCTCTCCGTCAAGCTCGATACCGGTAGGACCGTTCCAGCGGGCGTTGCTGTACCCGGGAGCAAACTTGTATGCCTCTACGATGGTTCCGTTTGCATCCATGTTCTCATAAGCCTCTCTGACTCCCTCTACCGGGAAAGCGTCAAAGTAACCCTTCAGGGTAGCTTCGTCAGCGGTCAGCGGCATTGCCGTCCAGGTGATGCTGTCATCTGCCGCGTCGATAGCCATACGGTTCTTTGCGGCCTCAGGTCCCCAGAACATGAACTTTGCAAACTCCCATGCTTCCTGAGGATGCTTTGTAGCAGAGGAGATGAAAGCATAGTCGGGAATGATAACATTCTTTCCGTCGGGAAGTCCGATATATTCTACATTGTAGGTGATGCCTGTGCCATCCGTATATCCGCCGCAGCAATAGGATGCGTCATACCATATAGCGGTGTGGCCCTGAAGCCATGCGTCATAGTCGCCGGCCTCGGCTCCTGCGGTAAGGCTCTTCTGATCCTCGCTCAGGCCTGCCCAGGAATAGCCTACCAGGTTCTGGGTCTCCTTTACGGCGCGGATAAATTCTGCGCTGTCCAAGTGCACCTGCGTTCCGTCATAGGTATACCAGCCCTGGTTCTCATCCCACAGATAGGGCAGGAAGTTCACAAAGTCATTGACATACTTCAGAGCTGCCTTACCGTTGGAAGGATTGTGCAGCTTCTCCACCGCATCCATCAACTCATCCCAGGTGTAGCCGTATTTCAGTGGAGTCACATTCATTTCCTCAAACATCTCGGTGTTGATAAACAGTCCGGCCAGATGCATGGAAGTAGGAATTCCGAAGCTCTTGCCGTTGTAGGTAACGGAATCCTTCATGGACTGAGGAAGCATGCTCCAGTCTGCGCTGTCAGCCGCAATCAGGTCGTTCAGTTCCAGTGCCCAACCGTTTGAAACAGCCGTGGGAAGTCCTGCAATGATGCAGACATCCGGAAGGGAACCGCCGGTGGCAGCCGTTGCCAGAGCCTCGTTCCAGTCTCCTGTAATCTCCTCCGCGATCTCGATCTTGATATTGGGATGGGAGTCTTCGAAAGCAGCGATCATCTGACGCTCCAGATTGTTCTCCTCCGCTGTTCCCAGCGCCCAGCTTGCAAAGCGAAGCGTTACCTGCTCATCTCCGTTGCTTCCATTATCTGCCACATCAGAACCAGGCTCGCTGACGCCCCCCCCATCTTCGTTTGAGTTCGAAACGGAATCAGGTGTGGAAGAAGATTCCCCGGAGCCCGGATTTCCGCAGCCTGCAACAGAAAGCGCCATTGCTGCCGTAAGCAGTACTGCCAAAAGTTTTCTTTTCATAGTAATATCCTCCTTGTGAAAATTGTTAGTGTCCGCAGCCGCAGAGATTGCAGCTGCATTTATAATTCTCCGCCTTGCGGCAGGAAAACTATCCTTGTTATGACGGCGCGTCCCCGTCCTGCTTCTCCGTAAAGCCCAGATTCTCCAGGCCTCTCCGGACGGCTTCGTTTTTCATAAAGAGATTCCAGACAAAGCCGTTTTCATAGTTGGCGATCATCAACAGGGAAATTCCCTTGTCAATTCCGATGTAATCCGTATCAAACCAGCCCTGATCCAGATTGTAGGCGTCCTTCAGCCCGTATTCCCCCAAAAGCTCCGGAAAACTCCGGTAATGCTTCAGGGCCGCCGTGGATTCCTCCGGCGTAAAGGGCATGGAGCCGATTGCACCTGCCGGTGCGATGGTTCCGGAGGACTCATGAGCCCGATTGTCCGTACCTGAGGGCGGCGCGCCCTGCAGGCCGTTGTAGCCGTCCCTGGTATCGCAGGCGGTAAGTCCCCAGGCATTTTCACCGTAAGTCTCCCACTTTTCCTGCTCATCCATACAAAACTGCCTGGCCGCCAGGGTGGCGGTTACGGAATTCTCATACCAGTCCGTACCCTGTTCGTCCACAAGCCCCCTGAAATCCACAAAGGCGTGAGAATATTGATGGGTAAAGATGGAGCCGAACCAGGAGTGAATAAACTCATAGTCCCCGTACTTGCCCTTCATACGCTGAAAGGTGTAGTAAGGCGTACTGTCAAGGGGATGTGTGGGGGATCCGGCACTCAGCACATAGAGCATCAGCTGCTCCGCATAGACATCCCAGTGCCCCGCAAACTTTCCCTCCGGTGAACAGCTCATGTAGAACATATTCCGTGAGCCGTCCAGGTAATACTGCCAGTCCACTCTCTCATACAGCTCCGCGGCCTTCTGCTGCACCTCTCCGCCGAAGTACTCGCCCGCCGTGATGGCGCCGCAGAGGAGAATGCCGGTATCAATCACCGAAATCTCGCTCCCCGTCCCGGGCTGTCCGTTTATCATATTGATAAAGTGGTAAAAAAATCCTTCCTTATGTTCCAGGGAAAGCAGCGTATCCATTGTTCCTTCCGCCCTCTCCCGGCCTTCCTCTTCCGTGATCCAGCCCTTCTCTGCCCCGTAGGGAATGGCAGCCAGCGCAAACCCTGTGGCAGCGATGCTGGATACGTTTTTTGCCCCGGGATACCGGTCTCTCACCAGCCCGTAGGCTCCGCTTTCCTCGTCGGTCTGGGCCTGTTCCCACAGGAACCGGAAGCACCCCTGTGCCTCCGCAAGCACCTCCTCGTCAAGGACTACGGAATTTACGTCCTCCTCCGTGCCGTCCCCGGCAGGCTGTCCTCCGCAGCCCGCCAGGAGAACCGCTCCCGCTATGATCAGACACAGCAGCCGCCGTATTCCGCTTCTGCCGGTTTTCCAACATCCGTTCATCAGATCCGTCCCCTCCATGCCGCCGCTTTGCGGCGCAAAGCCCTGTGCCTTTGCCGAAAGCTACGGGCATACGGTTATTTATTCAGCGCTTCGTCAACAGGTGTGCACGGTCAGCTCATCCGCAAGCTCCAGCCACTGTTCTCCGGTAAGCCTGATACCGCCCTGCCTGTAGAGATCCTTCTCCCCCGACACCGGAACCGTCTCTTCGCCTGCCCAAAGCTTCGCGACTCCAAAGCCCTTTTCGTGAACACGGTAGCAGATGGTCTTGGTTCTGCCGCAAAACGTGACGGTTATCTTTACGCCGTCCAGCTCCCCGGGCAGCACCGGATTCAGCTCCAACTGATCCGCCGCCATGCGGATACCCAGCATATCCCGAATGACCCGGCTCAAATAGATTCCGGGGCCGCTGGAGTAAATCCGCCATCCGCCTCTCGCAGCGATCTCACCTCTGCGCAGTTCTTCAAAGCGTCTGCTGAACTCGTATCTGTCCGATACATCCGCGTCGGAGCTGCTGAAGTAGGTGTTGGACTGCCGCAGCGCGGCATTGGGAACCGTCTCCGACAGCAGGATGGGATTTACCTGAAGCACTCCCTTCCAGAGCTTATCCCCTCTTCCCAGCCGGGCCATGGCCTCCAGATATCGGATGTGGGCATGGACGTAAAGGATTCCGATCTCTCTGCCCACGTTAGCCGCCTGTTCCGCACGCTGGAAGTAAACGGATTTTCCGCCGTTGTAGGTGGCGGGCCTGTTCATCAGCCTGATTCCGTCCGGGAAAGTCAGCTCCCTTTCGATCAGCTTTTCGTTTTCGCAGGCCAGCTTTTCGTCCGCAATCCCAGCTATGATGCTTCGTGTCAGAGGCAGCAGACGGAACTGGATTCCCGTCATCTGATCCAGTGGATGCAGAAGATACCGTATCTGCCCGTCCTCCTCCATCAGAATAAATCCGGCGATAACGCCGTCCCTGACCAGGTAATGGGTAAAGTCCTGTCTCATCTCCTCCGCCAGCGCAAGAAGCTCTTTCGCACCGCTTCTGCCCGCCTTCTGCAGCTGTGTGCCAAGGCCCGAGATCACCTGTATGGCCAGCGCGTCCGTCCAGGCGCTGCAAAGTCTTTCCTTCCACTCCGGCCTTGCCGGCTGCAGCGTATCGTCCCAGTCTCCTCCTGCGTAGTTCACCAGATGCGTGCCGGGAAGCATTCTCTCACGGATGCTCTCCACCGCCCGCTCAATATGTCTCAGGATCGTCTCCTCGCCGCCTTCCCCGTCCCGATAGGGAGCGCAGGCGTCCAGAAGCTGCAGGTCGCCGCTGGCATCCAGATAATCTACAATGCTCTTCAGGGGCCAGAACACCACGTCGCCGTGGCAGTCGCCCGCCGCGTAGGGATAGCGGTCATACATGAAATACTGAGGCCATTCACCGGAAGAAAAATTCTGGTGGGCAAATATCTCCAGCAGCGTCTCCCTTGCCAGCTCCAGATGCCCGGCAGTCAGGAACAGCTCCATGGGGCCCTGACAGACGTCCCTGGTTCCCCAGGCCGCTCCGCCGGACTGCTCCAGCCCGTGGGGCGCCGCGAAATGGATCATGGCGTCATGCAGATACCAGGGAAGCATCTCGTTCATCTGCTTCAGCCTGCGGTTCGTCTCCTCGTCGCAGAACCGGATATCCGCCAGGAACGAAGCGTAAAACTTCAGATAGCTTTCCTCCGCCTCCTCCAGAGAATAAATCTTCTCCTCCACAGGCGCCTTTTCTCCAAGGGTTCCGCTGACAAACAACGTCATCCTGCCGCCTGCCGCCTCTGCCAGCAGCAGACCGGCGTTTCTTCCACGGCCGTCGGCGTACAGAAGACCGTCGTCCCGGAAGTGCCCTTCCGTCTCCAGAAAGGCCATTCTGTATTCCAGCTCCGGATAATACTGGTTGGAGGGCTTATCTGCCCCGGGTTTAAGCCGAACGCCCTTTTTGTCCGTATCGTACTGCCGCCGCAGTTCCTGACCCGCCAGGGCAAGACTGCACTGGAACAGACAGTCATAAGATTTTCCGCTTCTGCTCTCGACCCGGAGCAGGAAGGCATTCTCCACTGCCACCCACGCAGTGATCACCAGCATGTCATCCGGCAGAACATAATACCATCTGGAAAAATTCAGTCCCATCTCATAGACTGCCGGCATGGTCAACAGCCGATACTTACCGTCCAGCCGCACATAAATGCGGATACCGTGCTGTGTGTGAAGATTCAGCGTATCCCTGGTGGCATCCAGCAGCGGATTGCTGTCTACGTTTCCCACCACCAGCTGGCTGGCAAAGACACCATACATATAATTTGTCACCGTCAGAAGCTCTTTATCCACTTTTCTGTCCGACATCGCCGTCAGCAGAATATGTCCGTGGGGACGCTCCATCCGCAGTTCCTTTTCCTGCAGCACCACATGGTGATGACGATCCGTAAAGAAGCCAAGCAGCTTTCCTTCGCAGCACTCCTCCAGACTGCGCTCCGGGAAAAGCTTCTTCAGTTCCTCTTCCCCCAGCGCTTCCGAGGCATAGGGCTCTCCCAGTTCCCCGCTTGGCCGGAGCGTCTCTGTGATCCTGCCCTCATCTGCCGTCCTGCATCCTGCTTCCCGGATCCGTTTCACTGCCGCAGCTCTCTCGGACTGCCTGTCCGGCTGGTCACAATCCGTCAGGAAATATCCGTAAAAGTCAAAAGAACATTGACCGTCCAGCACAAACTGCTCCGTCTGCAATGCAATGCAGGCCAGCTCGTACTGACAGACTCTGGAGGGAAGCCGCTCCTGCGTCAGCGCATAGGGAAATCTGCGCTTTTTGCTCTCCCTGCCAAAGATCTGAAACGCATCCGTGGCATAGGCAACTGTCCTGATCCCCAGGGAACCTTGCTGAAGCATGGGATGTCTTCCCCCCTGATCCATGTTCTGCCTGGAGGCAATTACATATCCTTCCTCCGTCTCGCCCACATGATGGCCCAGATACTGGCTCTGATAAAGCACATTTGCCTGAAGCGCTCCCCGGTCAGCCACACCGATATCCTGGATATAGACCAGATCGCATTTCTCGCCGTCTCCTGTCAGAGACACATTCCAGAACCAGACAGAAGCGTCCTCTCCGCCGGTTCCGTCCGCCGCCGGACAAAAAGTGACACAGCTGGCTATCCCTTCCACGGTTCTCTCAAAACACAGCCCGGTTCCCGATACCTTCAGACTTCCGTCGCCGCCCCATAAGGGATACAGCTCCTTTGTCCCGTCCTCCCGGTAAATCCGCAGCCAGATATTCCCCACTGCTTCCTCCGTCAGACCTGCGGGAATCTGTGTGATCACAAAGGATTCTCTTGAAAATTCAAAGATACTGCCGTTGGGAAGAAAAGAATATTCCGTCTTGCCCTGTCTCATTTGAATCAACGTATTGTCTGATTTACATATCTCCATTAGACATCCTCTCCTGTCCTTGTACATGATTCCGTTTAGTTGAAACGTTTCTACTTACATATTTAGCTCATTTTGACTATATTGTCAACGCTTTCATGGAATTTATTTACTAATTGTACAATCTAGACAAATTCGCATGTTCATTTTTGGCTAAATCAATTAAACGTTTCGACAAGAAACCCTTTTTTTTACCCCCAAGTTGTATTATAATAGTCACAGGTAAAAACAAGCGGCTGCGAAGCAGACATTTGTTTTTACCTGTGACTATTAACGAGAAAGCATCCTGCGGAGCAGGAGAAGAAGCGCGCAGCGCGGGCTTTCGAGTGGTTAAACAAGCGGCTGCGAAGCAGACATTTGTTTTTACCTGTGACTATTAACGAGAAA
>CAJUJU010000029.1:0-5070 GCA_910586835.1 uncultured Acetatifactor sp. | reverse complement strand
GCATCCTGCGGAGCACCTACCTGGAGGTTAAAAAATGGATACGATTAAAATCAACAGAAGAAACGCGGAAATGATAGCCCACAGAGGGCTCAGCAGCCTGGAGACGGAGAATTCCATTCCCGCCTTCATTGCGGCGGCAAACAGAAGTTACTATGGCGTGGAGACTGATGTACATGTGACGAAAGACGGCCGGTTCGTGATTATCCACGACGACACCACAGAACGTGTTGCCTTTGACAGCATCCAAATAGAGGAATCCTCCTATGATCTGGTGCGTAAAATTATCTTAAAGGATATGTGCCCGGCAGCCCAGTCGGAACAGAACACGGAAAACATCCCCGTCTGCGGACAGACTCCGGACAGACAGGATCTGATCGTCCCAAATCTGGCGGAATATATCAACATCTGCAAAAAATATGGAAAAAAGTGTATTCTGGAGCTGAAAAACCAGTTTGATCCGGACAACATCCGGCGTCTGACAGATGAAATTCTTTCCCTGAATTACCTGACAGGCACTGTGTTTATCTCCTTCTCTCTGGAAAATCTCAAAGTTCTCCGACAGCTTCTCCCGAAACAGGAGCTGTATTACCTGACCGGAGAATACAACGAGACAGTCCACAGCGACCTGACACAATACTGGCTTCACCTGGATATTTACTACCGTACTCTGACAAAGGAAATCATCGACCAGCTTCACTCGGAGGGCATTCTGGTAAACTGCTGGACCTGCGACAACAAGGAAGACGCAGAGAGGCTGACAGAGTGGGGTGTGGATTTCATTACCTCCAATATACTGGAATGACAAAAGCATAATTGCTTTCGCCAAAGAAAGGATAACCCATGAAAACAATCGTGATCTACACCTCTCAGACCGGCTTTACAAAGCGCTATGCCCAGTGGATCGCAGATGCGGCAGGCGCTGAATGTCTGGAATTGTCAGAGGCAAAAAAGAAGGATCTGACCTCCTATGACGCAATTATTTACGGAGGCTGGGCATGCGCCGGCGGAATCAGCAAGCTCGGCTGGTTCAAGAGCAATCTGGATAAGTGGGGGAATAAAAAACTGATTGTTTTCTGCGTCGGCGCCAGTCCTGAGAACAGTCCGGAAGTCGCCCCTGCTCTCCGGCAAAATTTCAGCGACTCGGAATGGAACAAAGTCTCCGTATTTTATTGCCCCGGAGGATTCAACTATGAAAAAATGTCTGCTCCCTCCAGGCTTATGATGAAGGTGTTTATCAAAACCCTGAAGGCCAAAAAGGACAAATCCGAGGCAGATGAGGAGATGATTCTGATGATCTCCGGCTCCTACGATATCTCGGACCGAAAGCATATAGAACCCATTCTGGAATGTCTGAGAAACTGACCAAAAATCCGGAAAAACATGCAAAAAACCTGCCTGTGCTTCCCAGTGAAGGAACTTCACGGAGAAGCAACAAGGCAGGCTTTTTAAATTATACTGTCTCAAAAGGAAACGTCCGCGGCACAATCTCTCCGTATTGAAAGGGAATGTTCTGTCCCGTGACCGTCTGCATCATAATCGCATGTCCCGAAACCACCACCCTCTCATACTCCAGGTATCGTTCCAGAACCCTGCACACACGTCTGCGAACCATCTCCCGGCTCTCCCAGCTCTTTTCCACACCATCCGGGTAAACGCCGCCGCAGGCATCAAACTCACTGCACAGCCGGAACAATTCATCTGTGTCGCGAATCGTATGCGTCCGGTCGGAGTCCCATTCGTGCAGATCCTTTTCCACAAAAACGGGAATCTTCAACCGTGCCGACATGATTGCAGCCCCGTGCATCGTCCGGGTATAAGGCGATGAAATAATTATTTCAGGGGAATATGCTTCCAGCTTCTCTGCCGATTCCGTGATCTGCCTGACGCCTGCCTCCGAAAGGCCCGCGAACTCCTTTCCAAACAGTATCTCGTTCCAGGATCCCACGCTGGCATAATCCGGCTCTCCATGCCTCACAAAATAGAATGTCGTCATCAATATGCCCTCAACATTTTCTCAATATACTGTATATCCCGCAGCTCATCTTCTCTGTCGTAAGTATAATTTTCCGGCACCGTATCAAAAAACTCGATGCGCTCCATTTCACTCTCCGGAAGAGTGCCCAGGGAATTCACCTCCGCATAAAACACCCGGCCGTTATTGCGTCCTTCCCCGTTTTCCCAGATGTATTCGTAATCCCACAGAGGAATGACCTTACAGTCCTGAATCCCCGTCTCTTCAAATAATTCCCGCCTGGCAGCCTGCATGGGCGTTTCACCCGGTTCCACATGCCCCGCCGGATGCTCGTAGCTTTGCCTGTGTTTGTGCCAGCAGTAAACCCACTTGCCCTGATACCTTGTAAATATGACCACAAATCCGATATCGTCCAGCCTTCCCGCCGGATATTCTGTCATTGCCATATGTGCTCCCCCAATGTGTATTTTCGTGATCTGTTGCACTCAATGAACATTCTTATTATACAATGCTTCCGGAAAAAGTTCAAATAATTCCCAAAGGCCACATGCCATTGTTTCTGTCACGCAAACGCTGGTTTTGACCCAGGAGTTGACACTTCCTTTTAAACATCAAAACGCATAAATCTTGATATATACTTTTCTCGGTGCGTATTTCACCGTTAATACCTCCCATCTGAATTTTTGAACTGTAAAAGTCCAGATGGAGAGGCGGCGAACAACATCGCATATCAGAAATAGCCCTGCGGCATATTCCGATAAAAAACGACAAAAAAAACCGCAAATGGCGCCAACGCATAAGGAAATAATTGGAATACAGCTTATGGGCGATAGCAAAGGTGAAAGCCAGCGGAAAAAGCAGGAATACTTTTCACGCCGGCTTTCTCTACATAAGAATGTAATCACACATTCATAAAATGTAATTTTATTTGTTACAATGCAGAAAGGTAATGCAAAATTCAAAATAGCACTTAGCGGTTGATGATGTGCTTATCAAAGTAGTCAACAACTAACCCCCCAAAAAAATTATAGAGGGATGCACTGACAGTGGGTATGTTTTTTCGACTGGCAGCGGAATATGCCGACAGGCGGGGCATGACAGAACAGTTGAAATCAGAAAATCAGTTCTTATGGATTCAAAAGATGAATAACTTTCTGGCTAAGCAAAGATAGTTTGAGAATTGAAAAATCTCATGTTTCCATATATAATTGGAAAAGGAAGTTAATCCGGAAAATCGGAAGCGGCAGGAGGTATATTATGGCATTAGAAAAAGTTTATGATTATTTCCATAATTATGATAAGCAGACTTATCAGGTTGTAGCTTGTATGGGAAATGAACCATCGGAACAGGATATAAAGAATTTTGAAAATCAGTATGGGATAAATCTTCCTGCTGATTTTAGAGAGTTTACTATGTCCCCATTAGGCGGTCTTTATATGGAGGTTCAGGAAGAAATATGGCCACGAGCGAAACAGTATGACATAGGCCCATTTTGGTCGTTCTGTCGTGGAGTTATAGTTTATGGAATTGCCAATGGAATACCTGATTTTTTGGATATTCGGGAAAAAACAAAAGAACTGCACAATGAAGGTTTTACTGATTTTATTCCATTCTTGTCCATTATAGGGAATGGTGATGAAATATTTTGTTTTGACAAGGATAATAACATAGTGCTTCTTGACTACTATACAACAGGAGAAGCTACACCGGTTGAAGGGACTTTTTCAGATTGTTTGATGAACCAAATTGCGGAGTTAGAAGAACGGAAGAACAAAAAAATCCGGGGAGAGGATAAATTCGGCTAATTCCGGTTTGTGAAATTGGAAAAATCGAAATTAGAGGAGGAAAAGACCATGATAGAGCTGAATGTGTTTAAAAAGCTAATCAAGGAAAACGATGACCGCCTGCCTCTTTTGACGCTTGATGAATTTTTTGAGGGAAATACTGCAGAGGATTCCATTGCGCCTAACGACTGTGACTTTGGACGCCCTTCCATTGCTGAAATATGGGAACTGATGCGGGAACTTGAGAAAAGGCCAGATGTCGCATGGATCCGTATTGAACTGCACAATGACACCGAAATTGCTGAGTATGAGGGGAAAGAGGTATTGGTTCTTGCAGGAGAATCACCTATCGTATGCACCTCTTTGCCAAGCTTCTGATAATTCATGCTGTAGCTTTCCTGGGAACCCTTCGACTGTCCGGTATTGTACATATCGATGGTCTCTTTTCCAAGAATTGCATTCAGGTCTTTTAAGGTCGTCTGCTCGGTACCACCAAGGAAAATCTGGGAATCCATATTGCCGATGATTGTATCTGCATTATCCTTATAGATTGCCTTAAGCTGTGACTTTGCCTGTAATACCAGACATGCCGATATTTCCCTGCTTCGGATGGTTGCCACCAGCTTTTCCAGATTCGGGATCTGCCCGATATTGGCCGCCTCATCGATAAGACACCGCACATGTACCGGTAATCTTCCACCATACACATCATCTGCTTTCTCACAAAGGAGATTGAACATCTGCGTATAAATCATGGAAATCAGGAAATTGAAGGTGCCATCCGTATCTGACATAATTAGAAACAGCGCTGTCTTCTCATCTCCCAGGGTATCCAGCTCCAGCTCATCATAGGCTGTCAGATCCCTGAGTTCCTTGATATCAAAGGGTGCCAGTCTTGCTCCACAGGAAACCAGAATGGACTTGGCTGTTTTTCCTGAAACGACTTGTCAAGGACTTTTTAATCCTGTTCACAGAATATTCAAAAATCGGCATAGCAAAAGCCGGGGCCTCATGGCTCCCGGCCTGCTTGGTCGGCGCTTACTCCTGCGCCATCATCTGGCGGACTTCCTCACGGAGCATCCGCTTGATTTTGTCCTCCATCGTTTCAGTGCTGGTTTCGCTGAAATGCGCCCACACAAGGTAGGTGGTCTTGCCGATTTTCTTCACCATAGAGGGCGGGGTGTCCGGCTTGGGCCGGGGGAAGGTCATGCCTGCGGTGGCGGGGGGAAGTTTGTTTGCCATAGGCGGCTCCTTTCAATCCATCAGATTTTTCAGACGTGCCAGCTTGTCCTGTGCGGTGGCCCTGCGGAAGT
>CAJUJU010000028.1 GCA_910586835.1 uncultured Acetatifactor sp. | reverse complement strand
AAGGAAATGGGATATACCCATGTGGAACTGATGCCTGTGATGGAGCATCCCCTGGACGCCTCCTGGGGTTATCAGGTCATCGGTTATTATGCTCCTACCGCAAGATACGGTACGCCGCAGGATTTCATGTATTTTGTAAACGAACTGCACAAGGCGGGCATCGGAGTCATCCTGGACTGGGTTCCGGCTCATTTTCCACGGGACGCCCACGGGCTGTCAGGCTTTGACGGAACCTGTCTCTATGAGCACCGGGATCCCAGGCAGGGATGTCATCCCCACTGGGGAACGCTGATCTATAATTACGGCAGGCCGGAGGTTTCCAACTATCTGATCGCCAACGCCCTTTTCTGGGTGGAAAAATATCATGTGGACGGGATCCGCATGGACGCGGTGGCCAGCATGCTCTATCTGGATTACGGAAAGGGAGACGGAGAGTGGATCCCCAATCTGTACGGCGGAAAGGAAAACCTGGAGGCCATCGAAATGATCCGGCACCTGAATTCCATCATGAAGAAGAGAAATGCCGGGGTGCTTACCATCGCGGAGGAGAGTACGGCCTTTCCGAAGGTCACGGACACGCCGGAGGAGGGTGGGCTGGGCTTCGACCTGAAGTGGAACATGGGCTTTATGAACGACTATCTGAATTATATTCGTTATGATCCTTATTTCAGGAGCTATCACCACGGCGAGCTGACCTTCAGCATGATCTATGCCTACAGCGAGCGGTTTATGCTGGTGTTCTCTCATGACGAGGTGGTACACGGCAAGGCCACCATGCTGGGGAAGATGCCCGGAGAAAGGGAACAGAAATTTGCGGGCCTGAGGCTGACCTACGCCTATCTGATGACCCATCCCGGGAAAAAGCTGTTGTTTATGGGACAGGATCTGGGAGAATTCGACGAGTGGAATGAAAACAGGCAGGTGGAGTGGGCTCTTTGTTCCGAGCCGGAGCACGAAGGGCTGGCCAGGCTTGTGGGCGATCTGAACGCCCTCTACAAAAGCAGTCCGGAGCTGTATGCCCTGGATGATTCTCCCCAGGGCTTTGAATGGGTCAACCATATCGCCGCAAGAGAGTGTTATCTGGTCTTTGCGAGAAAGGGAAAGAAAAAGGGAGAGCTGCTGTTGATCGCGGCAAACTTTGCGGGAATTTCGCAGGAGATTGTCACAGGCGTTCCCGCACCCGGAAGATATAAGGAAATCTTCAATTCCGACGATGCCAGATACGGCGGAACGGGAATCGTAAACAGCAGGGTGAAGCGATCCAGACAGGTGGAGACGGACGACAGACCGGATTCCATCTCCGTGAAGCTTGCGCCTCTTTCCTTAAGTATCCTGAAGTATACGCCCTACACCCAGGAAGAGCTTGCTCTGGAAAAGGAGAAAAGCAGGGAGAAAAAGAAAAACGCGCAGCCGCTTTCCCGCCGCGGTCAGGCGCAGAAGGAGCGGAAATGAGGTTTTGTCTTTTGACGGGGGAATCGCTGCAGGAGATCGTCGGAGAGGTGGCGGATCCCGGATTTATCAGTCGTTTTTTTGCGGAATTGCCGGAGAAGGCGCTGCACCTGGGGGTGCGGGTAATTCTCGCGGTGCTCTGCTTCGCGTTTGGCGTACAGCTGATCAAGCTGATCCGCAGGCTGGTGAAAAAGTCCATGCAGCGGGCGAACGCGGAGGTGGGGGCCGTTCAGTTTGTGGACTCCTTCATCAAGGCGGCGCTGTATGTGCTGCTGGTGCTGATGCTGGCCTCCTCCTTCGGTGTGGATGCTGCCAGCATTGTGGCTGTGCTTGGGTCCGCGGGAGTGGCCATCGGACTTGCCATCCAGGGAAGCCTTTCCAACCTGGCGGGAGGCGTGCTGATTCTGCTGTTAAAGCCCTTCCGGGTGGGAGATTACATCCTGGAGAGCTCCGGCGGCAGGGAGGGAACGGTGACGGAGATTCAGATTTTCTATACCCGGCTTCTGACGCCCGACAATAAGGCAGTGATCCTGCCCAACGGCAATCTGGCCAACAACAGCATCGTCAATATGACGCAGCAGCCGCACAGAAGAATGGATCTGCGAGTGTCCGTCTCCTACGACGCCGACCTGAAGCTTGCGAAGGAGACCCTTTCCGGGGTGCTGGAGGAAGACCCGGCGGTGCTTCCGGACATGGATCGGCTTGTGTTTGTGGACGAGCTGGGGGACTCGGCGGTGATTCTGGGAGTGCGGTGCTGGTTTAAGCAGGCAGACTTCTGGACAGGAAAATGGCGGGTCACGGAGAACTGCAAGCTGGCCCTGGATCAGGCCGGGATACAGATCCCGTACAACCAGCTGGATGTCCATCTGAATACAATTTCTTAAAAAAGAATAAATTTTTGTTGAATTTTACGGTTCGGAATGCTATATTACTTTTGTAAAACGTAAGTGACATTTTGTCGCAAAACAAGGAGGATTGTATTATGAAAAAGTTTCTGGCACTTGCACTTGCCTCCGTCATGGCTTTATCGCTGGCTGCCTGTGGCAGCAAGCCTGCGGCCGGGACAGGAGACGGATTGAAGATCGCTATTGTATCCAGCCCTTCCGGCGTGGATGACGGTTCCTTCAATCAGGATAACTACAACGGTATTCTGAAGTTCATCGGGGAAAATCCCGATGCAACCGTAAATGCCATCAGGGAAGAGACCGGCGACACTGCAGCCTGTGCTCAGGCGGTTGCCGATATCGTTGCGGACTATGACGTGATCGTCTGCTGCGGCTTCCAGTTTGCAGGCATCGGAGCCGTGGCAAAGGAGAATCCTGACACAAAGTTTGTATTGATCGACACATGGCCCAACGACGACGAGCTGATCGACAATGTGTATGCCGCATGCTATGCGGAGCAGGAGAGCGGCTTCTATGCGGGAATGGCTGCCGCACTTTCCACCACAAGCGGCAAGGTTGCCGTAGTGAACGGTATTGCTTATCCTTCCAACGTAAACTATCAGTACGGCTTTGAGTGCGGTGTGCTCTATGCAAACGCTACCGAGAGTCTGAACGTTGAGATCGTGGAGCTGCCTTCCTATGCGGGCACCGATGTGACCGGCGCGAACGTAGGCGGCAACTATGTAGGCGATTTCTCCGATGAGGCTACCGGCAAGGTAATCGGCAACGCGCTGATTGCCGAGGGCTGCGATATCATTTTTGTGGCTGCAGGCGCTTCCGGCAACGGTGTATTCACCGCTGCAAAGGAGGCTTCCGGCGTGAAGGTTATCGGCTGTGACGTGGATCAGTATGACGACGGCGCAAACGGTGACGGCAATGTGGTTCTGACCAGCGGTCTGAAGGTAATGCATGACACGGTTTACAACGCGTTGAACGATGTGAAGAACGGTTCCTTTGCGGGTGCAAACGTGACGCTGACCGCCGCTACCGATTCCACCGGCTATGTGAGCGAATCCGGCAGATGCCAGTTGTCCGCAGACGCAATCTCCAAGATTGACGCGGCCAAGGCAGAGCTGAAGGCAGGAAAGATCGTTCCCGCCGCAAACTTCAACGGCGTGACGCCCGAAACCTTTACCTGGTAAAATCCGGCGGCAGAGGGAACAGACGTAAAAGAACTTAAGAGGTGCTTGTACAGGCACCTCTTTTTCTGTTAAAATGCAGGTATATACATCATATTTTGGGGTTGTGAGACGCACAGGAGGAAGGTATGGCTGATTATGAGTTTATTGTGGAGATGAAGCATATCACCAAGCGGTTTCCGGGTATTGTGGCCAACGATGACGTGACCGTCCAGATCAGGAAGGGCGAGATTTATGCTCTGTTGGGAGAGAACGGCGCGGGCAAATCCACGTTGATGAGTATGCTGTTCGGTATGTATGAGCCGGATGAAGGAGAGATTTTTATCCGGGGCGAGAAGGTGAAGCTGGAGTCGCCCAATCATGCCACGCGGCTGAACATCGGCATGGTGCATCAGCACTTTAAGCTGGTTTCCAACTATACCATAGCGGAGAACATTGTCATGGGCATGGAACCGGTGAAAAAGGTTCTGGGCTTTCTTCCCACCGTGGATATCGGGAAGGCCAACAGCGAGATCAGGGCCCTCTCGGAGAAGTACGGCCTTGCCGTAAATCCGGAGGACATTATCGGAAACGTGAATGTTTCCACGCAACAGCGGGTGGAAATTTTGAAGATGCTCTACAGAGAGGCGGAGATCCTGATCTTTGACGAGCCCACGGCTGTGCTGACTCCACAGGAAATCGACTCCCTGCTGGAGATTATCCGGGAACTTCGGGAGGACGGAAAGACAATTATCCTGATTACCCACAAGCTGGAGGAGATCAAGCGGATTGCAGACAGATGTGCGATTCTGAACAGAGGAAAGCTGATCGATGTGCTGGATGTGGCCGGCACTTCCACCAGAACCATGGCAAACCTGATGGTTGGCCGGGAGGTGAGCTTTGTAACCCAAAAGGCTCCCGCCGATTTCGGGGAGACCGTTTTGGAGGTAAAGGGGCTCAATGTCTTTAACCGGCAGGATTTTCAGGTGGTAAAGAATGTGTCCTTCCGGGTGCGGGCAGGGGAGATTCTGGCCATCGCCGGGGTGGCGGGCAACGGACAGGTGGAGATTGCGGATGCCATAGCAGGCCTGGTTCCCGTCCGTTCCGGAACCATCACCCTGAACGGGCAGGATATCACGCAGATGTCTATCAGACAGCGCACCTTGCAGGGGATTTCCTATATTCCCGAGGACAGGCAGAATTACGGACTTGTCATGGATTTTACCCTGACGGAAAATCTGGCCCTGAAGGATTATTTTAAGGAGTCCTGCTGTCACAGGGGAATATTGGATCATGAAGCCATGGAGGAGAACAGCCGCAGGCTGATTGAGGAATATGACATCCGAAGCGGTCAGGGAAGCTCCACGGTGGTACGTTCCATGAGCGGCGGCAATCAGCAGAAGGCCATTATCGCCAGGGAGGTGGAGCTCGGCTCTCCGCTGATGATCTTTGTGCAGCCCACACGGGGACTGGATATCGGAGCCATAGAGAACATACACAGACAGATGATCGCAGAGCGGGATAAGGGCAGGGCAATTCTTCTGATTTCTCTGGAGCTGGATGAAATCATGAACTGCGCGGACACCATTGCCGTGATCTACAATGGGGAAATCCAGAAGATCGCAGATGCGGGAAGCCTCACCACAAACCAGGTGGGAGAGTTTATGATGGGTGTAAAACAGAAGAAGGGAGGAAGCGGGGAATGAAAAAAAGAAGGAAGTTCTGGAATACCGTAAAAATTCCTCTCTTTGCCATTTTGTGCAGTCTGGTTGCGGGCGGCGTCATCATAACGGCGACAGGCAGCAACCCTTTTCAGGCCTATTACGCGCTTCTGCAGGGAAGCGGCCTTGCCCCCAAGGCGTCTTATGCAAACTACAAAAGTATGCTGACGGATTTTTTCAGCTATGTGAATTATTTCACTCCCATGATTTTTGCGGCCCTGGCGGTTGCGGTGGCACTGCGGGCCGGGCTGTTTAACATCGGCGTGTCAGGACAGATGCTGGCCGCCGGTTTCACGGCTACGGTGCTGGTGGGGTACAGCGGTCTGGGAGCCGTGCTGGCAAAGCCCCTGGTTCTTCTCATCGGCATGGCTGCGGGAGGCTTGACGGGTGCGCTGATCGGTTTTCTGAAGTATCGCTTCAATATCAACGAGGTGGTTTCCTCCATCATGCTGAACTATATGATTCAGTATGTGGTAAGCTTTTTTATCAACAGCAGCTATGTGGATCCGGTGTCCAGACAGTCCGTGGAAATCTCCGCGGCGTCCAGGCTGACACTGATGGACACCCTTGTGGGAGGACAGAAGCTGGATATTCCGCTGGGTATCCTCATGGCCGGGCTGGCGGTCATTCTGGTGTGGGTGCTGTTTGAAAAGACCAGGCTGGGCTATGAGCTGAAGGCGGTGGGCTGTTCCAGAAGCGCTGCCAGATATGCCGGCATCCAGGTGGGAAAGTGCATGGTGACCTCCATGACCATCTCCGGCGTCCTGGCGGGGCTGGCGGGTGTCACCTACTACCTGGGCTATGTGGGTTCCATTCAGCCAAAGGTGCTTTTGAGTACGGGCTTTGACGCCATCGCGGTATCTCTTCTGGGAAACAATAATCCCTTCGGCATTATCTTTTCCACCATGCTCATCAGCCTGATGGGGAAGGGAAGCACCTACATGAAGTCCAGGGCCGGCGTGGATTCGGAAATCGCCTCGGTCATCACAGGAATTATCCTGCTGTTCAGCGCCTGCAACGTATATCTGAAGCACAGACTGGAAAAGCGGGAGAGGGAAAAAGCATCCGGCGGAAAGGAGGAGAAGTAGAATGGATATCATTATCATTGACGGATTATCCTTTGCGCTTCCGTTGTTTATCATGGCCATCGGCGGCATTTACTGTGAAAAATCAGGTGTGACCATGCTTGCCGTGGAAGGGCTGCAGGGGTTCGGCGCGTTTACGGGAGCGCTTGTGGCTGTTCTGGTATCCGGGTTCTTCGGCGGGAATTCTCCGGTTCCCTTTTACATTGCAATGCTGTTTGCGGCGGTGGGAGGGGCTCTCTTTGCCCTGCTGCATGCGCTGCTGTGTCTGAAGTTCAGGGCAAACCAGGTCATCAGCGGTGTGGTGATAAACATTATGGCCATGGCGCTGACCGCCTATCTGACAAAGCTTTTGAACCGGGTGCTTTTCGGCGCAACTTCGGACAAGTTTGTGCTGTCGGTATCCTCACGGATCACGGTTCCGGGCATTTCCCGGATTCCCGTGCTGGGCGCCGTCTTTACCAACCTGTATCCCTTTGAGCTCATTATCGTTGCCGTCTCCCTGGCCGCCTGGTTTGTGATGTACAAAACCCGCTTCGGCATGCATCTGCGGGCCTGCGGCGACAATCCCCACGCGGTGGACGCGGCGGGCCGGGAGGTTGGCCGGATTCGTCTGGCCGCTATCCTGCTCTGCGGAGCGCTGTCCGGGTTGGGCGGAATCTGCTTTGCCTACTCTATCTCGGCAAATTTTTCCGCCAGTATTTATGTGGGCTACGGCTATCTGGCCATCGCCGCGCTGATCTTCGGAAACTGGCGTATTCTGCCCACGCTGGGAGCCTGCCTGTTATTCGGCTTTGCCAGGTCGGGAGGCTATCGTCTGGTTCAGGTACTGCAGATGCCCAGCGCCTACCAGGATCTGGTGATGATCCTGCCCTATGCGCTGACCTTGCTGCTGCTTGTCTTTTTCTCCGGACAGAACGGCGCACCCAGGGCGTTGGGGGAAATCTATGACAAAGGGGCCAGATAGGATTGCAGGATTGTACGAAAGAAAAAACAAAAATAGTGGTTGAAAAATGTGCAGAGAACCGATATAATACATTTAGTCGCATGTGACGTGCGGCTGATGTGCGCTGAAATAGCTCAGTTGGTAGAGCACTTCACTCGTAATGAAGGGGTCGTGGGTTCGAGTCCCATTTTCAGCTGCGGTTTATGTAAGGCCTGAAAGCAATTGCTTTTGGGCCTTTTGATTTTGTTACATTTTAAATTCCTTTTTGATCTGATGCTCCATGAGCTGGATGGATTTGTAGAAGACCAGCGCGATGATGCAGAGCACAATGATGCCGGTGATGACCATGTCCAGCCGAAATACCTGGGAGCCGTAGATGATAAGGTAGCCAAGTCCCCGCCTGGCGGCCAGAAATTCACCGATGATGACGCCCACCAGGGCCAGGCCGATATTTACCTTGGCCGTGCTCAGCAGCACAGGCAGGGAGCCGGGTAGAACCACCTTGAAGAAGGCGTCCCGCTTTCTGCCGCCCAGGGTATAGATCAGAGTGACCTTTTCCGCATCCACCTGCTGAAAGCCCGTGTACAGACTGATGACGGAGCCGAAGACCGCAACGGAGATACCGGCCACGATGATGGTGGTTGCCCCGGTGCCCAGCCAGACGATGAAGAGCGGAGCCAGGGCCGATTTCGGCAGACTGTTCAAGACCACCAGATAGGGCTCCAGGATCTCGGAGAGTTTTGGGGAGTACCACAGCAGAGTTGCGGTCAGCAGGCTGAACAGGATCACCAGAAAAAAGCTGACCACTGTCTCAAAGAGCGTGATGCCGATGTGGGTCAGCATGTTGTTGCTGCGGAACTGATCCATGAGGCACAGCACGACCCGGCTGGGACTTGCAAAAAAGAAGCTGTCGATCCAGCCCAGGGCGGCGCTTATCTCCCAAAGGGCCAGAAACAGGGCAAAGATGATAAAGCGCCAGGCCGATACCTGATGGTGATGGCGTCTGTGGTCGCGGACAAATTCCTCCTGCTTTGTCAATTCCTGATTTCGTTTAGTTTTCATCTGTCAAATCCTCCCATAGCCTGTTGAACAGAGTCTGAAATTCCGGCGCATTTCTGGCTGCAAGAGGGGTATCGTCCGTGAGTGTGAGCTTTATGGGCATTTCCTTCTTTACCCTGGCAGGGCGGCCGGACAGCACAATGATTCTGTCCGCCAGGCTGATGGCCTCCGACAGATCGTGGGTGATGATAATCATGGTCTTGCCGGCGGCGCGGATGAGTCTGCAGATGTCGTCGGAAACCATAAGCCTCGTCTGATAATCCAGGGCGCTGAAGGGCTCATCCAGGAGCAGCAGCTGGGGCTCCAGGGCCAGGGTGCGGATCAGGGCTGCCCGCTGTTTCATACCCCCGGAAAGCTCGCTGGGGCGTTTGTCCCGGAACCTGTCAAGGCCGTATTCCATCAGAAGCCGGTCTACCGTCCGCAGTCTTTCGGGGGTGAGCAGATTGTGGAGCTCCAGTCCCAGGGTAACGTTGCGGTAGATGCTGCGCCACTCAAAGAGATGGTCTCTCTGGAGCATATAGCCTACCTTGGGGTAATTCAGGCTGCCGTCCGGATTGTTTACCAGGATCGTTCCCTGTTCCGGGGCCAGCAGTCCGGCAATGATGGAGAGGAGGGTGGACTTTCCGCAGCCGCTGGGGCCTACGATGGCCACGAATTCTCCCTCGCCCACGCCGAAGGAGATATTCTCCAGAGCCCGGGTCTCACCGTGGAGACTGTGGTAGGAATAGCCGATATTTTTCAACTCCAGAATGTTTTGCATAGAATGCCATTCCTTCACTGTTTTACAGTAAGATATGTCTGGGGACAAAAAGAGGTTACATGGCTTGCATAACACCAGGGTTTATGGTAATATCAAGGTTAAGCTAAAATGGAAGGACATAACAGGGCGCCCCGGGGGCGGCCCGAAAGGAGCAATACATATGGCACAGCTGTGGGGCGGCCGTTTTACGAAGGAGACGGACCGGACGGTATATGAGTTCAATGCGTCCATAGGATTTGACAGAAGGCTGCTCCCCCAGGATATTCAGGGGAGCATTGCACATGCTGATATGCTGGCACGGCAGGGAATCCTGACGCAGGAGGAGAAGACCTCCATCACAGAGGGACTGAAGGGGATCCTTGGGGATGTGGAGGCCGGAAGGCTTATCATCGACGAGGAAAAATACGAGGATATACACAGCTTTGTGGAGGGCGTTCTCACGGAGCGGATCGGAGAGGCGGGGAAAAAGCTGCACACGGGAAGGAGCCGCAACGACCAGGTGGCTCTTGACATGCGTCTGTACACCAGAAGCAGGGTGCAGGAGACGGACGGACTGCTGAAGGAGCTGCTTGAAGTGATCCTCTCCGCCATGGAGGAAAACCTGGAGACCTATATGCCGGGCTTTACCCATCTGCAGAAGGCGCAGCCCATCACCCTGGCCCATCATTACGGGGCATATTTCGAGATGTTCAAGCGGGACAGGCAGCGGATGGCGGATATCCATGACAGGATGAATTACTGTCCTCTGGGGGCGGGAGCCCTGGCGGGGACAACCTATCCCCTGGACCGGGAATACACGGCGGAACTTCTGGGCTTTTACGGACCTACCTTGAACAGTATGGACTCCGTGTCGGATCGGGATTATCTGATTGAATATCTGTCGGCCCTGACCACGGTGATGATGCATCTGAGCCGATTCAGCGAGGAGATTATCATCTGGAACTCCAACGAATATCAGTTTGTGGAACTGGACGACGCCTATTCCACCGGGAGCAGCATCATGCCCCAGAAAAAGAACCCTGATATCGCGGAGCTGGTCAGGGGGAAGACGGGGAGAGTCTACGGAGCGCTGGTCTCTCTGCTCACCACCATGAAGGGTCTCCCTCTCGCATATAATAAGGATATGCAGGAGGATAAGGAGGTTGCCTTTGACGCCATGGATACGGTGCGGGATTGTCTGACCTTGTTTACGGGGATGCTGCACACCATGAAATTCCGGAAGGAGCGCATGGCACAGAGCGCGGTGAACGGCTTTACAAACGCAACGGACGCGGCGGACTATCTGGTGGGAAAGGGCGTACCCTTCCGGGATGCCCACGGCATTGTCGGAGGCCTGGTGCTTTACTGCCTGGAGAAAAACACCTCCATCGACAGACTGTCTCTGGAGGAGCTTAAGGGCATCAGCGAAAAATTTGAAGAAGATATCTATGACGCCGTCTCCTTGAAGACCTGTGTGGAAAAGCGTCTGACCATGGGAGCCCCCGGGCCGGAAGTGATGAAACAGGCGATGGAGGAGTACAGGACATATTTGAGGGAAGCCGGGATTGGAAGGGCGGATCAGAGAGAGGAGATCAGAAAATGAGTGAAAAACTGAAGGTTGGTATTCTGGGCGGAACAGGCATGGTGGGACAGCGGTTTATTTCTCTGCTGGAGAATCATCCCTGGTTTGAGGTGACGACTATCGCGGCCAGCCCCCGTTCCGCGGGAAAAACCTATGAGGAGGCCATCTCCGGCAGGTGGAAGATGACTTCCCCCATGCCGGAGGCTGTAAAAAAGCTTGTGGTCATGAACGTCAACGAGGTGGAGAAGGTTGCCTCGCAGGTGGATTTTGTGTTCAGTGCCGTGGATATGTCCAAGGAGGAGATCAAGAAGATCGAGGAGGATTATGCCAGGACCGAGACCCCCGTGGTATCCAACAACAGCGCCCACCGCTGGACGCCGGACGTGCCCATGGTGGTTCCGGAGATCAATCCCGACCATATGAAGGTGATCGAGTTCCAGAGGAAACGTCTGGGCACACAGAGAGGATTTGTGGCGGTAAAGCCCAACTGTTCTATTCAGAGCTATGCGCCGGTGCTCACCGCGTGGATGGAGTTTGAGCCGGTGGAGGTGGTTGCCACCACTTATCAGGCGATCTCCGGAGCGGGGAAGACCTTTCAGGACTGGCCGGAGATGGAAGGCAATATCATTCCTTTCATCGGCGGCGAGGAGGAGAAGAGCGAGAAGGAGCCCCTGCGGATCTGGGGACGGATTGAAAACGGCGTCATTGTTCCCGCGGCGGAACCTGTGATCACCTGTCAGTGCATCCGCGTTCCCGTGCTCAACGGCCACACTGCCGCAGTGTTTGTCCGGTTTGCAGGAAAGCCCTCCAAAGAACAGCTGATCGCAAAGCTTCGGGAATTTTCCGGCGAACCCCAGAGACTGGGACTTCCCAGCGCACCCAAGCAGTTTATCCAGTACCTGGAGGAGGACAACAGACCCCAGGTGGCTCTTGACGTGGATTATGAGAACGGTATGGGAATCAGCGTCGGAAGGCTGAGGGAGGATACGGTCTACGATTATAAGTTTGTGGGACTGTCCCACAATACCGTGAGAGGCGCGGCAGGCGGAGCGGTTCTCTGTGCCGAGCTGCTGAAGGCCCAGGGCTATATCACGGCAAAAGAATAATTTCTGCAGCACCTTAAGGAATGCAATATGCGTTGAGGAGAGCAGTCTTATGAATGAATTGCACTATCAACTGGATCTGTTGAAGGCGATGAACCAGAAACTGACGGAGCGGGAGAGGATGTACACAAAGGTCTGTGAATCGGCCGAGGGTGCATTTCTCTACTGTTCCCTTGAGAAGAAGCAGCTTTCTGCGCTGGGACAGTGGCGTGAATTCTTTGACTTTGAGGTGCGGGAGACGAAGGATTTCTCAAAGATTCTGGATGTGGTGGAAGAGCAGTATGTTCTTTCTCTGAGAGAGGTTCTGTTCCTGGAAAAGCTGGGGGAAGAATCCGGGTCTGCGGAGTGCCGGCTGCGGGGAAAAAAGGTATGGCTGCAGTTTCGCACCCAGGTCTATTATGACAGAGAGCACAATCCTACGGATAAGGTGATTTGTATCTACAATGTCACCAGACTTAAATCCCAGAATGAAGAGCTGACCTTCATGGCCTATTACGACGGCCTGACAGGTCTGTACAACCGCAATTACTTCGTGCGGCTGCTGAGCGAATATGTCAGAAACGCCGGGGAAAAGAACAGCGTGGTCAGCGTCATGATCATTGATATCGACGAGTTCAGAAAGGTCAATGACGGGTTGGGAATCATTGTGGGGGACGAGCTGGTACAGCAGTTCGGCCTCTTTCTGAAGGAAATCTGTGAGGACAACGTGATCGCCTGTCATCTGCACACCGACGTGTTCTGTGTGGCCATTTTTGAACCCTCCGGAAACAGGAATGTAGATTCCATCTACAAGGCTATCCTGAACCGGACAAAGGATGCGTTTCACATCAGCAGCGGACAGGACATTCATATTACGGTAAGCATCGGCGTTGCGGAGTATCCCCAGGCCTCCAGGTCTGCACTGGAGCTGATTAACTGCGCGGAGATCGTTGTGTTCAAATGCAAGAACCAGGGAAAGAACATGCTGCAGTATTTTGATACGCCTGTGCTCACCGATTTTCTGGATTCCATCGAGCTGGAGAACAAGCTGAAAAAGGCAGTTTTTAACCGGGATTTTTATATGTGTTATCAGCCGCAGTATTACGCCGGAAACAGGCGGCTCAGAGGCGTGGAGGCCCTGATCCGGTGGAAGGATGAAGACTCCCGGCTGATCAGTCCCGCCACCTTTATTCCCGTGGCGGAAAAGAACGGCTCCATCATCACCATCGGAAGCTGGGTGGTGGAGGAGAGCGTCAAACAGTATGCGGCATGGCGGAAGCAGTTTGGCTTTCCTTTTATCATGTCCATCAATATTTCGGCGCTGCAGTACAAGAGGGGAGACTTTGTGGACTCTCTGGTGGAGGTGCTGAAACGGTATCAGGTAAGTCCCTCCGAGATTGAGCTGGAGATCACGGAGAGCGTTTTGATCGACGATTTCCGGGCGGTGTCAGAGAGACTGAAGGTACTGAGAGGGTATGGGATCCGGATTTCCCTGGATGATTTCGGCACGGGTTTTTCTTCTCTTTCCTATCTGAAGAAGCTGCCCATTGATACGCTGAAGATAGACAAGTCCTTTATCGACACGGTGATGACGGACTCGGCCACACGGGTGATCACGGAATCCATCATCAATATGGTGAAGTCCCTGGGCTTTGAGTCCATCGCGGAGGGTGTGGAAGAGGCCCAGCAATATGAATATCTTCATGCCATAGGCTGCGATGTGATTCAGGGGTATCTGTTCAGCAAGCCCCTGTCCCCCCAGGAATTTGAAACGGTGCTGAATGGAGCGGTATAGGGCGCCAGTAAAAAGAGGAAGGGCGGTAGCCAGTGGGAAAAAATTTATTTATCGCGGAGAAGCCCAGCGTTGCCAGGGAATTTGCAAGCGCACTGAAAATCAATACCACATCCCGCGACGGGTATCTGGAGTCCCAGAACGCTATTGTCACCTGGTGTGTCGGTCATCTGGTCACAATGAGTTACCCGGAGGCCTACGATGAGAAACTCAGGCGTTGGAGTTTTGACACCATTCCCTTTCTGCCCCGGGAATTCCGGTATGAGGTGATCGAAAGTTCCAAGAAGCAGTTTGGAATCGTCAGCTCTCTGATGAAAAGGCCGGATGTGACCACTATTTATGTCTGCACCGACTCGGGGCGGGAGGGGGAATATATCTATCGTCTGGTGGAGCAGATGTCCGGCGTCACGGGCAAGGACAGACGGCGGGTCTGGATTGACTCCCAGACGGAGGAAGAGATTCTGCGGGGCATTCGGAACGCAAGGGATCTGAAAGAATATGATAATCTAAGCAGTGCCGCTTACCTGCGTGCCAAGGAAGACTATCTCATGGGAATCAACTTCTCCAGAGTGCTGACCCTGAAGTACGGCAGAGCCGTGAAGGATTACCTGAAACGGGATAAGGCGGTGATCTCCGTGGGGCGGGTCATGACCTGCGTGCTGGGGATCATTGTAAACAGGGAGCGGGAGATCCGCTCCTTTGTAAAGACTCCCTTTTACAGGGTTCTGGGCAATTTCCGACTTCAGGACAAGAGTTTTTCGGGAGAATGGCGCGCCGTGGAAGGATCGCCTTTTTATCTGTCTCCCAAGCTCTACAAGGAGAACGGTTTCCGGGAAAAAGCGGATGCGGAGGCGCTGATTTCCCACCTGCAGGAAGAGCCTGTGGGGGAGATTTTGGTGGAGAGCATAGAGCGGAAGAAGGAGAACAAGAACCCGCCGCTTCTCTATAATCTGGCAGAGCTTCAGAATGACTGTTCCAAGTACTTTAAAATCAGCCCGGATCAGACCCTGGGCATTATCCAGGAGCTCTACGAAAAAAAGCTTGTGACTTATCCCAGAACCGACGCCAGGGTGCTTTCCAGCGCCGTTGCCAAGGAGATTCATAAGAATATCGGAGGGCTGAAGGGATATGGACCGGCGGCTGTCTTTGCCGCGGAGATCCTGCAGAACGGCAGCTATAAGGGGATTGAAAAGACCAGATATGTCAATGACAAGCAGATCACGGATCATTACGCGGTGATTCCCACCGGTCAGGGACTGAACAATCTGGGAGGTCTTTCCCCACTTTCCGCCAGGGTGTACGAACTGATAGTGCGCAGGTTTTTGAGCATTTTTTATTCGCCGGCGGTCTATCAGAAGTTTGCGCTCTGCGTCAGTGTGAAGGAAGAAAAGTTCTTTTCCGGCTTTAAGGTTCTTTCTCAGGAGGGTTATCTGAAGGTGGCCTATGTCTTTCAGAAAAGTGCTCAGGCTTCCGGAAAAGCGGAGGATACAGGCACTGACAAAAATCAAACGGGAAAGGAAGAGGCCCAGTCGCCGGAGAAGGCAGCCCAGAGAGAGACAACGGACGCAGGCACTGCCGGGGAAGAGGGAAAGAAAGAGGACGGCGAGGAGACGGAGCTCAAGTGCGACGAGGACTTCAGAAAGCTTCTCATGGCCCTGAAAAAGGGCGACAGGGTGGAACTGGATTCTTTTGAGATCAAAGAGGGAGAGACCTCCCCGCCGAAGCGCTATACATCGGGAAGCATTATCCTGACCATGGAAAACGCCGGTCAGTTTATCGAGGATGAAGAGCTTCGTGCCCAGATCAAGGGAAGCGGTATCGGCACCAGCGCAACCCGGGCGGAGATTCTGAAAAAGCTGGTGAACATAGAATACCTGGCACTGAACAAAAAGACCCAGGTGCTGACACCCACTCTCATGGGGGAAATGATCTATGACGTGGTGGGCGGTTCTATCCGGGCCCTCTTGGATCCCGCGCTCACTGCCAGTTGGGAAAAGGGGCTCACCATGGTGGCAGAGGGTAAGATTACTTCTGAAGAGTACATGACGAAGCTGTCAGGTTTTGTGGGGCGCAGAACACAGTATGTGAAGCAGCTGAACAATCAGCGTGCCCTCTACGGACAGTTCGACGCGGCGGCTGCAAATTACAAAAAGAAATAGAAGGCAGAAAGAAAATAACAGCGCGGCAGCGCAGAGGAGGATGGAAAATGGTTTCGGTGAAGATATCGGATCTGTATGATTTGAAGGAGACCATCGGGGCGGCTCTTTTTCAGGGGGCGGAATATCCCTGGGAGGTGCTTCCCGGGATTCATGACTTTATCATAGAGCTGGGAAAGAGTCTTCCGAAGGAGCTCTATGAGGAGAGAGGAGAATACATCTGGATTGCAAGGAACGCGAAGGTTGCGCCCACGGCTTGCCTGAACGGCCCCCTGATCGTGGATGAAGAGGCTGAGATCCGCCATTGTGCCTTTGTCCGCGGCAGCGCCATTGTGGGCAAAGGCGCGGTGGTGGGGAATTCCACGGAGCTGAAGAATGTGATTCTCTTTAACAAGGTGCAGGTGCCTCACTACAATTATGTGGGCGACAGCGTGCTTGGCTTTAAATCTCACATGGGAGCCGGTTCCATCACTTCCAATGTAAAGAGCGACAAAACTCTGGTGATGGTGCAGGGGGAAGGGATCCGGATTGAAACGGGTCTGAAGAAAATGGGAGCCATGCTGGGCGACAATGTGGAAGTGGGCTGCAACAGCGTGCTGAATCCGGGAACCGTAATCGGCAGGAATTCCAATATTTATCCCACCTCCATGGTGCGGGGAGTGATTCCCTCAGACAGCATCTATAAGACACGAACGGAAATTGCGGAAAAGCAGTAAATACAGCGGGCGGATTTTTCTGCCCGCTTTCAATGTTACCTTGACTTTAATGAGTAAAAGTGTTAAAGTGGTGAAGGCAGCTTCCGGAGGGAGGCTGCAATTGTCATTGTATGAGAAAGGGGTTTATCTATGTCAGCTTTAGAAGAGATTCGGCATCGTTTTGAAAACGACCGTTTTGCCATGGGGACCACGGGTGTGGTCATTGATTCCGCGGAGCCCGGAAAGGCAGTGTGTTCCCTGGTTCTGGAGGAACGGCATCTGAACGGGAACAATGTTCCCATGGGAGGCGCTGTCTTTACCCTGGCGGACATCGCCTGCGCCGTTGCCGCAAACGGATATTCCGAGAAAAAGACGGTGAGCCAGCAGGCATCCATCACTTTCCTGTCCCCCGCAAGGGGAAAGCGCCTGACCGCAGAGGCCGTGTGCTTAAGGAGCGGGCGGACCACGGCGCTCTACGCGGTGGATATAAAGGACGAGCTGGGCACTTATGTGGCCCACGCCACCATGAACGGCTATGTCATAGGAGACAGCCGTTCCAATTAAGAAAAAGGAGAAAACCTGACATGGTGATTACGGAATTTTTGGAACGGAACGCCCGCCTTTACGGCTCGGATACGGCCCTTGTGGAGCTGAATCCATCCCATGAGCGCGACAGTGCGGTGACCTGGCGGGAGGCAAGCCTGATTGAGAGCGCGGCAAACGGAGCTCCCTATCGCCGGGAGCTGAGCTGGGCGGACTTTGACAGACGGGCCAACCGCTTTGCCAATCTGCTGTTGAGCCGTGGGCTGCAGCGGGAGGCAAAGGTGGGGATTCTGATGATGAACTGCCTGGAGTGGCTGCCCGTCTATTTCGGGATTCTGAAGGCCGGCTGTGTGGCTGTGCCCATGAATTTTCGCTATTCCGCGGAGGAAATCAAATACTGCCTGGAGCTTGCGGATGTGGAGGCGCTGGTCTTCGGACCGGAGTTTGTGAGCCGTATGGATAGCATAGCGGATCAGCTGCCAGGAGTGCGGATGATGTTTTTCCCGGGGCCGGAGGGGCCTGCCTACACGGAGGATTGCCTGAAGCTGATGGGGTTCTGTTCCTCCAGCGCGCCGCCGGTTGCCCTGGAGGAGACGGATAATGCGGCCATCTATTTTTCCTCCGGCACCACGGGATTTCCAAAAGCCATCCTACACAATCATCTTGCTCTGCGTTCGTCCTGCGAGACGGAGCAGAAACATCACGGACAGACCAGGGAGGATGTGTTCCTCTGTATTCCGCCGCTCTATCACACCGGGGCGAAGATGCACTGGTTCGGCTCCCTGATTACCGCCGGCAAGGCGGTGCTGCTTCGGGGGGTGAAGCCGGAGTGGATTCTCCGTGCGGTCACGGAGGAAAAGTGTACGCTGGTGTGGCTTCTGGTTCCCTGGGCACAGGATCTTCTGGACGCCATTGATTCCGGCAAGGTGGATATGGATCATTACCTGCTGGAGCAGTGGAGGCTGATGCACATCGGGGCCCAGCCGGTTCCGCCAAGCCTGATCCAGCGCTGGAAGAAGCATTTTCCCCACCACCAGTACGATACCAACTACGGTCTCAGCGAATCCATCGGTCCCGGCTGTGTGCATCTGGGTGTTGAAAACATACATAAGGTGGGAGCCATCGGAAAGCCCGGTTATCACTGGGAGGCAAGGATTGTGGACGAACAGGGGCGTGAGACGGCACAGGGCCAGGTGGGAGAGCTCATCGTCCACGGACCGGGAGTGATGCTTTGCTACTATAAGAATTCTCAGGCTACGTCGGAAGTCTTAAAAGACGGGTGGCTCTATACGGGCGACATGGCCCGCATGGACCGGGACGGCTTTATTTATCTGGTGGACCGGAAAAAGGATGTGATCATATCCGGCGGGGAGAATCTCTATCCCGTACAGATCGAGGACTTCCTGCGGCGCAGCGAAAAGGTCAAGGATGTGGCTGTCATCGGCCTGCCGGATCCCAGGCTGGGAGAGATTGCGGCGGCGATCATAGAGCTGAAGGAAGGCGTTTCCTGTACCGAGGAAGAAATTCTGGATTTCTGCAGGGAGCTTCCCAGATACAAACGGCCCAGAAGGATTATCTTTGAAAAGGTGCCCAGAAATCCTACGGGAAAAATAGAGAAACCGCTTCTCCGGGAACGGTACTGCCACGGCAGTCTGGTAGAAGCCCAGATCAACAATTAGAGAAACAACCGGAGGAGGTATTCATATGGATCTTTTTATCAAGCTTCTGATGCTGGTGGTTTTTTTCGGCGTCATGATCGGCATTGGATTTTACTGCCGCCGGCACGCCACCGATGTGAACGGGTTTGTGCTGGGCGGCAGAAGCGTTGGCCCCTGGCTCACCGCCTTCGCCTATGGAACCAGCTATTTTTCCGCGGTGGTCTTTGTGGGCTATGCGGGACAATTCGGTTGGAAGTACGGAATTGCCGCCACCTGGGCAGGGCTGGGAAACGCCTTTTTAGGCTCCCTTCTGGCCTGGGCGGTGCTGGGACGCCGCACCCGCGTTATGACCCAGCATTTGAACAGCGCAACCATGCCGGAGTTTTTCGGGCAGCGCTTTGAGAGTAAGCCCCTGAAGCTGGCGGCATCGGCAATCATTTTCATCTTCCTGATCCCTTACACCGCAAGTCTTTACAACGGCTTGAGCCGTCTGTTCGGCATGGCCTTTGAGATCGACTACAGCGTGTGTGTGATTGTCATGGCGGTGCTCACCGGAATCTATGTTATCGCCGGAGGCTATATGGCCACGGCCATCAATGACTTTATTCAGGGAATTATCATGATCTTCGGCATTGTGGCGGTAATTGCGGCAGTGCTGGGCAGCCAGGGCGGCTTCCTGGCGGCACTGGATAAGCTTTCGGCGGTGAGCGATCCCGCTGTTTCCACGTCGCCCGGAGTGTTTAACTCCTTCTTCGGCCCGGATCCCGCAGGGCTTTTGGGTGTGGTGATACTCACCAGCCTGGGCACCTGGGGGCTTCCTCAGATGGTGCAGAAATTTTATGCCATCAAGAATGAGAGCGCCATCAACAAGGGAATGGTCATCTCTACCGTCTTTGCGGCAATCGTGGCGGGAGGATGTTATTTCCTTGGAGGCTTCGGCAGGCTGTTCGGTGACAGGATCGACATTGGGGCAAACGGCTATGACTCCGTGGTGCCCGCCATGCTTTCAGGCCTTCCCACGATTTTGATCGCCGTGGTGGTAATTCTGGTGCTTTCCGCCTCCATGTCAACGCTTTCTTCTCTGGTATTGGCTTCAAGCTCTACCTTGACGCTGGACTTCATTAAAGGTAATATAATAAAGGAGATGGACGAGAAACGGCAGGTAAAGTGGATGCGTGGGCTTCTGGTTGTGTTTATCGCCGTTTCCGTGGTGCTGGCGCTGATCCAGTACCGTTCCAACGTCACCTTTATCGCCCAGCTTATGGGAGTCAGCTGGGGGGCTCTGGCCGGCGCGTTTCTTGCGCCCTTCCTCTATGGATTGTACTGGAAGCGGACCACAAAGGCGGCCTGCTGGGTGAGCTTTCTGTTTTCTACCGTTGTAATGCTGGCTAATATTTTCTTTCGTTCAGCGTTTCCGGCATACCTGCAGTCGCCCATCAATGCCGGCGCTTTCTGTATGCTGGCCGGGCTTGTGATCGTTCCGGTGGTGAGCGTGTTGACAAAGGCGCCCGAACAGAAGACGCTTGAACGGATTTTTTCCTGCTATGAGCAGAAGGTGACGGTTTCGGTGAAGGATTCCCTGGAATAAAAAATTTTCAGTGCCCAAACAGGGGAACACACCTTCCCCGGGCGGAATGTGAGGACAAATGAAAACATTGATGCTTGGCAACGAGGCGGTTGCCAGAGGTCTGTATGAGGCGGGCTGCTGTTTTGTATCCAGCTACCCGGGAACGCCCAGCACGGAAATCACCGAGTGCGCGGCAAAATATGAAGAAATATACGCGGAGTGGGCGCCAAACGAAAAGGTGGCTCTGGAGGTTGCCTTCGGCGCTTCCCTGGCCGGAAGGAGAAGCTTCTGCGCCATGAAGCATGTGGGGCTGAACGTGGCGGCAGACCCGCTTTTTACCATTTCCTATACCGGCGTAAACGCCGGGCTGGTGATCGGCGTTGCCGACGACGCCGGAATGCACAGTTCCCAGAACGAACAGGATTCCCGCCACTATGCCCGGGCGGCCAAGCTTCCCATGCTGGAGCCATCGGATTCCGCAGAGGCCCTGGCCTTTGCAAAGCTTGCCTGTGAACTTTCCGAAAGGTTTGACACGGCGGTTCTCCTGAAGATGTGCACCCGGGTCAGCCACTCTCAGAGCGTGGTGGAAACGGGGGAACGGGTGGTGCCGGAGCGAAAAAAATATGAGAAGAATCCCGGAAAATATATTATGATGCCGGCCAACGCAAAGAAGAGACATCCCGTGGTGGAGGAGCGCACCAGGGCTCTGAAGGCCTGGGCCGAGACCGCCGAAATCAACCGGGTGGAGCCCGGGCAGGACAGCTCAATGGGCATCGTCACCTCCTCCACCAGCTATCAGTATGTGAAGGAGGCGCTGGGCGATACATATCCCGTTCTGAAGCTGGGCATGATCTGGCCTCTGCCGGATCAGAAGATCAGAGATTTTGCCGCTTCCGTGGAGAGACTTGTGGTGGTGGAAGAGCTGGACGGCTTTATCGAAGCCCATTGCAGGAATCTGGGACTTGCAGTGTCCGGTAAGGAAATGTTTTCCGACATTGGAGAGCTTGGCCAGAATCTGGTGAGGGAAAAGCTGGGGAGCCCGGCAAAGACCGGACCCGAACTGGAGGAGACGATTCCCGGAAGGCCTCCGGTGATGTGCGCAGGCTGTCCTCACCGCAGTATCTTCCATGTCCTGAAAAAAATGAAGCTGACGGTGCTGGGGGACATCGGTTGTTATACCCTGGGAGCGGTTCCTCCCCTGGGGGCCATCGACACCACGATCTGCATGGGAGCTTCCGTCTCCGGGCTTCACGGCTTTGTCAAGGCGGGAGAGGAAGAAAACGCGGAGAAGACGGTAGCGGTCATCGGTGACTCCACCTTCATTCATTCCGGTGTCACGGGGCTGATCAATATTGCCTGTAACGAGTCCGACGCAACGGTGGTTATCCTGGATAATTCCATCACTGGCATGACCGGCCATCAGCAGAATCCCACCACAGGCTACAACCTGAAGGGGGATCCCTGTACAAAGATTGATCTGGAGACCCTGTGCCGCGCCGTGGGCATCCGACGGGTGCGGGTGGTGGATCCCTATGATATGGAAGCCTGTGAGACGGCTCTGAAGGAAGAGCTTGCCGTAAAAGAGCCTTCCGTCATCATCTCCAGACGGCCCTGCGCACTGTTAAAGTATGTAAAACATCCCGGCCCCATCTGTGCCGATCCGGAAAAGTGCAAAGGCTGCAAGGCATGTATGAGCATCGGCTGTCCCGCCATCAGCATGGCGGACGGAAAAGTAAAGATTGACGCCACCCTCTGCGTGGGCTGCGGCGTCTGCAGACAGCTGTGCAGGTTCGACGCACTGTAAGGAAGAAAGACTTTATCGGGGAAGATACCCTCAAAACGGAGGATCACTATGGAGACAAATAATATCATGATTGTAGGCGTGGGAGGACAGGGTACCCTGCTTGCCAGCAAGCTGTTGGGGCGTCTGCTTCTGGGCCGGGGATATGACGTGAAGGTCAGCGAAGTGCACGGCATGAGCCAGCGGGGCGGAAGCGTGGTGACTTATGTCCGCTGGGGGGAGAGGGTCTTTTCACCCATTATAGACAAGGGACAGGCGGATTGCATTCTCTCTTTTGAGCTTCTGGAGGCAGCCCGCTATACGGAATACTTAAAGCCGGGGGGCCGTATCATCGTCAACAGCCAGCAGATCAATCCCATGCCGGTGATTGCAGGTATGGCGTCTTATCCGGAAAATCTGGTCGGAAAGATGGAGGAAAAGGGAATTCTTGTGGACGCTCTGGACGCTCTTACCCTGGCGGAGGAGGCGGGAAGCAGCAAGGCAGTAAATCTGGTGCTTATGGGACGGCTTTCCACATACTTCGACTTTACCCGGGAAGAGTGGATGAATGCCATAGAGCAAAGCGTACCGCCCAAATTCCTGGAGCTGAACAAAAGAGCATTTGTGTCGGGCCAGGGCTGAGGCCGGGGCTTCCAAAAATCGTAACAGGGAGGACATATGGAACGATATTATCAAAAAGAAATTGAGACGGCGGACAGAGAACAGATTCTCGCCTGGCAGAATGAGCGCCTTGTCAGACAGGTGCGGCATGTATGGGACAACGTACCCTATTATCGCGCAAAAATGGAGGAGAAGGGCGTTACGCCCGAGGCGATTCAAAGCGTGGAGGATCTGCATAAGCTTCCCTTTCTGACTAAGGATGATCTGCGGGAGGCTTATCCTTACGGCCTGCTGGCAGCTCCGCTCAAAGACTGTGTCCGTATTCAGTCCACATCAGGCACCACCGGCCGCAGAGTGGTTGCCTTTTATACCCGGCATGACATTGACCTGTGGGAGGACTGCTGTGCCCGGGCCATAACGGCTGCAGGAGGCACCGATGAGGATGTGTGCCATGTCTGTTATGGTTACGGCCTTTTTACCGGAGGACCCGGGCTCCATGGCGGCAGCCATAAGGTGGGGTGTCTGACGCTTCCCATGTCCTCGGGCAATACAGACCGCCAGCTGCAGTTTATGGTGGATCTGGGCGCTACCATTCTCTGCTGTACGCCTTCCTATGCCGCTTTTCTGGCGGAGACCATCCAGGAGCGCGGGCTGCGGGATCAGATTAGGCTGAGGGCAGGCATTTTCGGCGCGGAGGCCTGGAGCGAGGAGATGCGCCATGATATTCAGAACAAGCTGGGAATCAAGGCCTATGACATCTACGGACTCACGGAGACCAGCGGCCCCGGCGTTGCCTTTGAGTGCAGCGAGCAGACAGGTATGCATATTAACGAGGATCATTTCATTGCGGAGATTATCGACCCCGACACGGGGGAGGTGCTGCCCGAGGGCAGCAAGGGCGAGCTGGTGTTCACCGCCATCTCCAAGGAGGCTTTTCCCCTGCTCCGCTACCGCACCAGAGATATCTGTGTGCTCACCAGAAAGAAATGTTCCTGCGGCCGCACACATGTGAAAATGAGCAAACCCATGGGCAGAAGCGACGACATGCTGATCGTCAAGGGAGTCAATGTGTTCCCGTCCCAGATCGAGACGGTGCTTTTGGAGCAGGGCTATCCGGCAAACTATCAGATCATTGTGGATCGGGTCAACAATTCCGACACGCTTGAAGTGATGGTGGAGATGACGCCCGAGAACTTCTCTGACAACCTTGGCAAAATCACGGAGATGGAGAAAGGACTGGTGTCGGCGCTGAAGGCCATGCTGGGCATTTATGCCAGAGTGCGTCTGGTGGCGCCCAAGTCCATCACGAGAAGCGAAGGCAAGGCAGTGCGCGTCATCGACAAGCGGAAAATCTGAAAAGAACGCTGAAAACCGGAAAGTTGCGCACAGAGAAAGGAGCATGGTTACAGATATGACAATACCTCAGATTTCAGTATTTCTGGAAAACAAAGCCGGACAGCTTGCGGATATCACTAACATTCTCTCGGAGAACGGGGTGAATATGCGGGCCATCAATATTGCGGAGTCGGCGGATTACGGCGTCCTCAGACTGATTGCGGACGATCCGGGGAAGGCTTCCTCCATCCTGCTGGAGCAGGGCTTTATACTGACCATGACCCCGGTGGTGGGTGTGGCGGTTCCCGACGCTCCCGGAGGACTCAGCAGGGTGCTGGGCATGATCTCCGCCGCAGGGATAGATGTGGAGTACATGTACTCCGTCTTCGGACAAAGAGACGGGCAGGCCTGCATGATTTTCCGGGTGGCGGACACGGACGGACTGGCGGCTGTTCTGGAACAGAGAGGGATCGGGACAATGACGGGAGAAAATCTGGGACTTCATTGAACGCAGGGGCTGTCTGCCCGGGAAAGGAAGAAAAGGAATGCGGATTCAGTATGACGAGACGGCCGGGATCTTCCGGCTTGACACGGAAAAGACAAGCTATATCATCGGTCTGGCAGATGAGAAACGGTTTATTGGACATGTGTATTATGGGAAGCGGATCAGCGACACGGACGTAGGGTATCTGATGCGGACAAATGAGAGTCCCTTTGTTCCTTCACAAAACAACAGGGACAGAAGCTCCTTTTTTGACGCTTTTCCCATGGAGTACCCGGGCAGCAATACCGGAGATTTCAGGGAGAGCGCCCTGGAGGTGCTGGATGCCGGAGGACACGAGGCCGTGGAGCTGTCGTACCGCAGGCATAGAATCTTCGCCGGGAAGCCTGCCCTGCCGGGGCTGCCTGCCACCTTCGGCGTCGACACCTCCGACGGCGAGAAGGAATGTTTAACGCTGGAGATTCTGGCGGAGGATGCCTGCATCGGCCTGGAGGCAACGCTGCGCTACAGCATTTTTGCGGATGTGGACGCCGTAGTCAGAAGCGTATCTTTGCGGAATGTGTCTCAGGAAAGTATTTTCCTCACGAAAGTCATGTCGGCAAGCGTGGACATGGATCAGGAAGACTACAAGATGCTGACGCTTCAGGGCTCCTGGGCCAGAGAACGCCACCTGGATTTTCGTCAGATCGGATACGGTAAGCAGAGCGTCGGATCCGTGAGGGGAGAGTCCTCTCACCAGGAGCATCCTTTTCTGGCGCTGGTATCGGAGAACGCCACTCAGGAGCAGGGAGAGGTGTACGGTTTTCACTTTGTCTACTCCGGCAATTTCCTGGCACAGGTGGAAAAGACGCAGTTTGACAGTCTTCGGGTGCAGATTGGCATTCACCCCAAAAATTTCCGCTGGAAGCTTGGACCGGGAGAGTGCTTTGACGCGCCGGAGGCAGTGCTTGTCTATTCCTCCCAGGGCCTGGGGGGCATGAGCAGAAGTCTGCATGATCTGTACCGGAACCATTTGATCCGCAGTCCTTATAAGGATAAAAAGAGGCCCATTCTCATCAACAACTGGGAGGCCACCTATTTTGACTTTGACACGGAAAAGCTGCTTGCCATCGCCAGGGAGGCAAAGAAGGCAGGTATCGAAATGCTTGTCATGGACGACGGCTGGTTCGGTGATAGAAACGATGATAACACCAGTCTGGGAGACTGGACGGTAAACGAGAAAAAGCTGCCCGGCGGACTGAAGTATCTGGTGGATCAGGTAAATCAGATCGGTCTGAAATTCGGTATCTGGTTTGAGCCGGAGATGATCTCGCCCCAATCCCGGCTGTACCGGGAACATCCTGACTGGGCCATCGCCATAGAGGGTAGGGTTCCCTGCCGTTCCAGAAACCAGTATGTGCTTGACCTGACCAGGCCTGAGGTGGTGGAATATGTGTGGCAGGCGGTTTCTGCCGTTCTCGGCAGCGCCAACATCGAGTATGTGAAATGGGATATGAACCGGCAGCTGACAGATCCGGGAAGTCTTTTTCTGGGAAGAGAAAACCAGGGTGAGCTAAGCCACAGATATGTGCTTGCGGTCTACGAGCTGCAGGAGCGGCTTACCAGAGAATTTCCGGAGCTTCTTCTGGAAAACTGTTCCGGAGGCGGCGCCAGGTTTGATCCGGGTATGCTGTACTACAGCCCTCAGATCTGGTGTTCCGACGACACGGATGCCGTGGAGCGGCTGTCCATCCAGGAGGGAACCGCGCTGCTGTACCCTCTTTCCACCATGGGAGCCCATGTGTCCGACTGTCCCAATCACGCGGTGGGCCGTGTCACCCCCTTTGTCACGAGAGGACATGTGGCATTGGCGGGAACCTTTGGCTATGAACTGGATATCACAAAGCTTTCCGGGGAAGACCGCGCACTGATACCGGAGCAGGTAGCCATGTACCATAAATATAATGATCTGATCAGAAACGGAGATTATTACCGGATTGCATCCTGTCGCAGCAACCATCTCTGGGACTGCTGGGAGGTGGTGGCCAAGGACAAGGGCGAGGCTCTTGTGACCTGTGTGCAGGTGCTGGGCAGGCCCAATTATCACAGCAGAAGGATCAGACTTTCCGGCCTGAAACCGGATCTGCGATACCGAAACGAGGAGACCGGAGAAGTGTTATACGGCGATACGCTGATGAATGCAGGGATTTTGATCCCAGGTATGTGGGGGGATTTTCAGTCCCGTCTGATTCATCTGACTGCGGTGGAGGCAGATGAAAGCAAGTAGTAGGAGGTGGCTGCCGTGGCAAAAGCGGTAAGGCTGGCAGATATAGCAAAAGAGGTGGGCGTGAGCACGGTCACCGTATCCAAGGCGCTCTCCGGACAAAAAGGGGTCAGCGAACAGATGCGGGAGCGGATCAGAAAGCTTGCGGAGGAGCTTGGTTACCGGCAGCCCTCCGCGGCCAGGCTGGAGAACGCCATCAGACGGAGCAGCTATCAGATCGGAGTGCTGGTGGAGGAAAGCTATCTGGAGAAGTACGACTCCTTCTACTGGCAGATGTATCAGCAGGTTTCTACCTGCGCTCTGTCCTGCGAATGTTTTACGCTGATGGAAGTGGTAAACCGCCGGACGGAGGAGCTGCCTGAGCTGCCCAAGCTGTTAAAGGAACAGAAAGTACACGGGGTGATCGTCATCGGCAAGATGCCGGATTCCTTTTTGAGCCTGCTTCGGGAGTCCGGGGGCGTTCCGATGGTGTATCTGGATTTCACGGACGAGAGCCAGGAGGCGGACGCTGTGATCTCAGACAGCTATTACGGGGCCTATTACCTGACCAACTATCTGTTGGAGAAGGGGCACCGGAAAATCGCCTATGTGGGGACGCTTCTGGCCACAGGCTCCATCACCGACCGATATTTCGGTTATGTGAAAGCGCTGCTGGAGCACGGAATCCGTCCCAGAGAAGACTGGCTGCTGAGCGACAGGGACAAGGACAGCGGCCGAATCAGAGAGGAACTGCTTCGGCTTCCGGCGGATATGCCCACCGCCTTTTTCTGTAACTGTGACCTGACGGCCGGAATGCTGATCCAGAAACTTCGGGAGAAGGGATACCGGGTTCCGGAAGACATTGCCGTAGCAGGCTTTGACAACTATATTTACCCGGGAAGCTGCGATGTGGGGATCACCACCTATGAGGTGAATCTGGCAGGCATGGCAAGTCAGGCGGTATCCATCCTCATCGGAAGGATGGAAAAGGATCCGGAAAGCTGTAAAACTCATGTGGTGGGGGGAAGGCTGGTGATCCGGGACAGCACGGAGAACAGGGACTGAGAAACCCGCAGAGACCATTGTTAAGCTAAATTTAGCTAAAAAATTTAGAGGTTTTATTCTTAATATCAAAGTAGACTTCTTTTATTGTGCAATTCATACAATATTTGTGATTCAAAATTGTATAGAAAGTAAAAATGCAAATTAACGCAAAGAAAAGAATTGAATTTTTGGCTGAACAGGTTTATAATTTAACTTACAAACAAGTTAAATTTAGCCTGTGCCGGAGAGCGCAGCGGGAAGCGACGAGGTTGAGAAGAAAATGAGCGAACTGAGAATGATTTCGCCTGCGGTAAAAAACGTACCCTGGCAGGAGAAGCCGGAAGGACTGAAGGGGGCTCCCATCTGGAGATATGCAGAGAACCCCATCATCGGGAGAAACCCCGTGGAGGGAGTGGCACGCATTTTCAACAGTGCCGTCATGCCCTATGAGGGAAAATTTATCGGTGTATTCCGGGGAGAACAGACCAACGGTGTTCCCTATATTTATCTGGGGAGAAGCGAGGATGCCATCCACTGGGAGTTTGACCCCAGCCCCATTCCCTTTCAGGACGAGGACGGAAACGACTTTATGCCGATTTATGCCTATGATCCCCGTCTGGTGAAGGTGGAGGATACTTATTATGTAATCTGGTGTCAGGATTTTTACGGCGCGTCCATCGGCATGGCGAAGACCACAGACTTTCAGACCTTTACCCGTCTGGAAAATCCCTTCCTGCCCTTCAACCGCAACGCAGTGCTGTTTCCCAGGAAGATCAACGGCAATTTCATGCTCTTAAGCCGTCCTTCCGACTCGGGACACACGCCCTTTGGCGATATCTTTATCAGCGAAAGCCCCGATCTGGTGTACTGGGGAAAACACAGACATGTGATGGGCCGCGGGAACGCATGGTGGGAGTCCTTAAAAATCGGCGGCGGCGCAGCGCCCATTGAGACCACGGAGGGCTGGCTTCTGTTCTACCACGGCGTGAGCGGAACCTGCAACGGATATGTCTATTCCATCGGCGGGGCGATCCTTGACCTGGAAAATCCCTCCAAGGTGCTTTACCGCTGTGAGAATTTCCTGCTGACACCCGAAGAATGGTACGAGGAGAGGGGCTTTGTGCCCAACGTTACCTTCCCCTGCGCCACCATTCACGACTCCGAGAGCGGAAAGATCGCCGTTTATTACGGGTGTGCGGACAGCTATGTGGGCCTTGCCTTCACAAAACTGGATGAGATTGTGGCATACATCAAAGAGCACAGCGTGACCAACGAAAACGACAGAGAGATCGGAAAGAGATAAGGCCGGAACCATTATAAAGGCTGCTGTAATACAATTTTGTCTTGCAGCAGCCTTGTCTTTGAGAGGCGGGTGCAATGATAATGGAAAACAGGAGTTTAGCGAAGGCGCGGAAACTGTCAAAGGAGGTTGCGGAACAGCTGCTTGGCAAAATAATTCCCTTCTGGCGGAGCCTGCGGGACGACAGATGGGGAGGCTGGTACGGCTATGTTTCCTATGAGCTTGAGACGGACAGGGACGCGGTGAAGGGATGCATCCTGAACAGCAGGATCACCTGGTTTTTTGCCAGTGTTTACCGATACATCCGAGAGGGGCTGATCACCCGGGAGCAGTGTCTTGCCCACGGCTTTACCGATGAGGATATCCGACGGGAAGCGGAGCACGGCTGGAATTTTTTGAGAGAGCGCTGTCTGGATCAAAAAAACGGAGGGATTTACTGGTCTCTGCGCGCGGACGGTACACCGGAGGACACTACCAAACACACTTACAATCAGGCGTTTGCCATCTACGCGCTCTGTGCCTGTCATGAGGCGCTTGGCGGGGAGGAGGCACTGAAGCTTGCCCTGGAGCTGTTTGCACTCATTGAGGAAAAGTGCACGGACGAAAACGGATACCTGGAGGCATTTACCGTTGATTTTTCTCCGGAGTCCAACGAAAAGCTGTCGGAAAACGGAGTTCTGGCCGCCAGAACCATGAACACTCTGCTCCATGTGTTCGAGGCCTATACCCAGCTCTACAAAGTATCCGGGAACGGGAGAGTGAGGGAATGTCTGTGCCGGATCCTGAATATCTTCCGGGAGAAGGTCTACAATCCCCGGCTGCACCGACAGGAAGTGTTCTTTGATGAAAACTACCGTTCGCTGCTCGACCTGCACTCCTACGGACATGATATCGAGACGGCATGGCTCATGGATCTGGGGCTTTGGGTGCTGAATGACCCGGCCTGTACGAAAGCATGCAGCTCCGTCACAGAGGATCTGACGGAACAGATTTTGCGGACGGCCTTTGACGGACATTCCCTGGCCAACGAATGCGACCGGGGCGAAGTAAATGTTCACCGCGTCTGGTGGGTACAGGCGGAGGCTGTGGTAGGATTTTTCAACGGCTGGCAGAAGAACCCGAAAAGAGTGGACTATCTGGAGACGGCACTTGCGCTGTGGGAATTCATCCAAAGGTATGTGGTGGATGAGAGAGAGGGCTCCGAGTGGTTCTGGGAGGTGGACGAAAAGGGGAATCCTTTCCCCGGCAGACCCGTTGCGGAACCGTGGAAGTGCCCCTATCACAATGGCCGCATGTGCCTTGAGATCATCAAAAGAGCAGGGCAGGCCGCAGAGGAAATGGGCGGAGGCTTACACGCCTGTGCAGAAACAGACTGGGACAGGGAGGATTGCTATGGGAAGAATACATGAGAAATATTATGAACTTTCGGCACAGCAGGAGCGGTTCCTGAAGAGAAAGAATGTGAAAAACGGAACCTTTTACAACGGTATTTATGACCGTTATGAATATCCTGTGCTGACCAGGCAGCATATTCCGCTGACCTGGCAATATGATCTGAACCGGGAGACCAATCCCTTCTTCATGGAACGGCTAGGCGTCAACGCGGTGATGAACTCCGGGGCGCTTTACTTAAACGGAAAATATTATCTGGTGGCCCGCATTGAAGGAAATGACAGGAAATCCTTCTTCGGCATTGCGGAAAGCGACAGCGGTGTGGACGGATTCCGGTTCCGGGATTATCCCATTCTCTTTGAGGACACCTGTCCGGAGGAGACCAATGTCTATGACATGCGCCTTACGCAGCACGAGGACGGATATATTTACGGAGTGTTCTGTTCCGAGAGCAAGGACAGATCCGTCAGCGATCTCTCCGCCGCGGTGGCCGCTGCCGGAATTGTGCGTACAAAGGATCTGGAACACTGGGAGCGTCTGGAAAATCTGACCACCCTGCGTTCTCCCCAGCAGCGGAACGTGGTGCTCCACCCGGAGTTTGTGGACGGAAAATACGCCTTCTACACCCGGCCCATGGATGATTTCATTGAGACGGGAAGCGGAGGCGGTATCGGCTTCGGTCTCTGTGAGGACATCACCCACGCAGTGATCGACCAGGAGAAAATGACCAGTCTGCGCAGATATCACACCATCACCGAGGCAAAAAACGGAGCGGGGGCGGTGCCCATCAAAACAGAACTGGGCTGGATCCACATTGCCCACGGCGTGCGCAATACGGCTGCGGGACTGCGCTATGTGATCTACGCCTTTGCCACGGATCTGAAGGATCCTTCCAGGGTTATCGCAGAGCCCTCCGGCCTGCTGATCGGACCCAGAGGAGAAGAGCGCATTGGAGATGTATCCAATGTGGTGTTTACCAACGGCGCGGTGGTCAATGAGAGGGAAGAGGTCTTTTTGTATTACGCCTCCTCCGACACCCGGATGCATGTGGCCGTCACCACCCTTGACCGGTTGAAGGATTATGTATTCCAAACCCCTTCGGATCCGGGACGGAGCGTGGAGTGCGTGGCACAGCGCTGTGACCTGATCCGTGAGAATCTGGAACTTTTAAAGTCCGAAGAAAAGTAGAGACACATGGCCGGAAAACGAAGAACAGGGCTTCGGAAGGCAGGGGCGGGAGCTGCCGGAGAAAGGAAAGACAGGGAGGTATGCAGATGAAGATCGCACCGGATCACGGGCTGCTGCAGTACAGCGGCAGAATCGACTTTGACGACAGGAAGGCGCCGGTTTTTGCCTTTGCCGGAAGCTGGATCAAAATCAGATTCAGAGGAAGCGGGCTCTCGGCGGAACTTGCCAACCACAGAAGCTATGCCTCCAACTACCTGGGTTACATTCTGGACGGAGAGCAGAGAAAGTTTCTTCTTGCCCAGGACGGGGAAAGACACAGCTATCTCCTTGGAAAGCGGCTTCCGGAGGGGGAGCATGAGCTGCTTTTGTTCAAGCGCATGGATGCCTGCCACTTTTTTACTTTTTACGGGTTTGAGCTGGAGGACGGAGAGATTCTTCCCCCTTCGGAAAAGCCATCAAGAAGGATAGAGGTATTTGGGGACAGTGTCTCCTGCGGGGAGGTATCCGAGGCCCTGAATTATGTGGGGAAGGAGGATCCGATCCACGACGGGGAATTTTCCAACAGCTGGTACTCCTATTCCTGGATGACCGCCAGGCTGCTGGATGCGGAGCTGCATATCACGGCCCAGGGCGGAGCGGCACTTTTGGATGGCACCGGATGGTTCCGGGGACCGGATTATATCGGCATGGAATCCATTTACGACAAAATAGAGTACAATCCGGAAATCTGTCCTGTCAAAAGTTGGGATTTTGGCAGCTGGCAGCCCCATGTGGCAGTGATCGCCGTGGGGCAGAACGATGCAAACCCGGAAAACCACATGGCACTGGATCCTTCCGGCGAGAAAGCGAAAAACTGGAAAAGGCGTTATCGGGAGTGGATTGAACAACTGATGCGTCTTTACCCCCGGGCACACTTTGTGCTGACCACCACGATTTTGAACCATGATGCCGCATGGGATACGGCTGTAGCCGGAGTCTGTGAGGAAATCGCAAGCCCCAGGGTACATCATTTTCTTTATGTCCGAAACGGCTGCGGCACGCCGGGACATGTCAGAGTTCCCGAGGCGGCAGCGATGGCGAAGGAACTGAGCACTTATCTTAATTCGTTAGGAGATATCTGGAATGAATCGGAAATGTAACGGACTTTTACAATCGGATTATGAGTCCGCCGTGACCAACCGGGGCAATCTGGCCCGGATAAAGGAGCTGTTCGGGCGGGCACGGCGCGGCGAACGGCTGACGCTGGGATTTCTGGGAGGCTCCATCACCCAGGGGTTCTGCGCTTCCCGGCCGGAGCTCTGTTATGCAGGACGTGTATACGACTGGTGGAAAACGGCCTTTCCCCAGGCGGAATTTGTCTTCCGGAATGCAGGAATCGGTGCAACCAACTCTCAGTTCGGCTGTGCCAGGGCAGAAAGTGATCTGCTGGCGTACCGGCCGGACTTTATCGTTGTGGAATATGCGGTAAATGACGCTTCGGATCAGCACTGTATGGAAACCTATGAGGGACTTGTCCGCAGGCTTTATACGGACAGCAAAAAGCCTGCCCTTCTTCTGGTACATAATATGCGCTACGACGACGGCGCAAGCGCGGAACGGGTACACGGCAGAGTGGCCAGATATTACGATCTGCCGGCGGTCAGTATGCGGAGCAGCATTTATCAGGCGCTTCTGGAGGGCCGTCTGGAGAATGAGACGGTGACGCCGGATGAACTGCATCCAAGCGATACCGGACATGAGCTGGTGGCATCCGTGATCACCGATTTCCTGGAAAGAGTTCTGGCGGAGGCAGATTGCAAGGAGCCGGAGGCAGTGTGGAAGGAACAGCCGCTGACCCAAAACGCCTACGAGCATTCCCGCCGCCATCAGAATGACAACTGCACTCCTGTGCTGAAGGGCTTTGCGGCAGATCCCAGTGAACAGGATGAGATCACGGACATTTTCAAAAAGGGCTGGACTGCCTCGGAAAAGGGAGCTTCCATCCGCTTTGAGGTGGCGGGGAGCTGTATTGGCGTGCAGTACCGGAAGACCATACAGCTTCCCGCCCCGGTGGCGGAGTTGATTCTGGACGGCGACGAGGACAGACCTTTTCGTCTGGACGCCAATTTCGACCAGACCTGGGGTGACAAGCTGGAGCTGGATACGATTCTGGAACACGGGGAAGACAGGGTACACAGTGTGGAAATCCGCCTGACAGAGACACATCCGGGGGATAAGCTTCCCTTTTACCTGGTCTCTGTCATATCCGGCTGAACAAGAGGGCACATGGGAATTCGGTGAGTATAAAGGAGGTAAGGGAAAATGGAAGAGCAGCTTATTTTTTTTAATCCGGTGTTTACGCACAATATCTGGGGAGGCAGCCGTCTGCACGACGAGTTCGGTTACCCCGTGGAGGGGACGGATATCGGTGAATGCTGGGGAATTTCGGCTCATCCCAGCGGGGAGGGATGTGTGCGGGACGGAAAATATGCGGGAAAAAAGCTTTCCGCGCTCTGGGAGGAGCATCCCGAGTTATTCGGAAACGTGGATTACGACCGGTTTCCGCTTCTGGTCAAAATCATTGACGCAAGAGAGGATCTGAGCATCCAGGTGCATCCGGATGACACCTATGCCGGACAGCATGAAAACGGTTCTCTGGGAAAGACGGAATGCTGGTATGTGCTGGACTGTCCCGAGGGAGCTTCCCTTGTCATCGGCCATAACGCCAAAACCAGGGAGGAGCTTTCCGATATGATCCACCAGGGGCGCTGGCAGGAGTTCATCCGGGAAGTTCCGGTGAAAAAGGGGGATTTTATCCAGATTGACCCGGGTACTGTCCACGCCATCAAGAGGGGGCTTCTGATTCTGGAGACCCAGCAGAGCAGCGATATCACCTATCGTGTCTACGACTATGACAGGCTTTCCGACGGAAAGCCCAGACAGCTCCACATACGGCAGAGCATCGACGTGATCACGGTTCCCGCAAAGTCCCCGCAGGACAGTGTGAAGTCTGCGGCGGATCTGCCGGAAAATCATATCCACGAGCTTTACCGGTGCAGCTGTTACCGGGTGGCAAAGGTAACTGTGAGCGGCGCCATGGGCTTTGTGGTGGATGCGCCGTTTATGCTGGCTACCGTTGTGGCCGGAGAGGGAATCTTCAACGGAAGGGCGGTTAAGAAGGGCGATCATTTCCTGATTCCAAACGAGGTGCGCCAGGCAGAGCTGTCGGGAAGGATGGAGCTGATCCTTTCTAATATCTGACCCCTTTTTTGCAAAAACCTCTGGATTTTTTGTCGTAAATGTGAGAGAATAGCTGGTGAATGATATTATTTTATCAATGAACAGTTGAGTAAATAATACTTACATAATCGAAAGGAGATTTCACATGATCTATTCAAAGGAAGTTGAAGAAATGTGCACAGTCGCTCAGGGTGTGCATCATGGGTGTGCGCCTATCCCTGAAGAAGCAAAGTGGGTTCAGGCAAAGAAGGTAGAAGACATTTCCGGCCTGACACACGGCGTGGGCTGGTGTGCTCCTCAGCAGGGTGCATGTAAGCTGACCTTGAACGTGAAAGAAGGTATCATTCAGGAGGCGCTGGTAGAGACCATCGGCTGCTCCGGCATGACCCATTCCGCAGCCATGGCTGCTGAGATCCTGCCCGGTCTGACTGTTATGGAGGCGCTGAATACCGACCTTGTGTGCGACGCTATCAACACCGCCATGAGAGAGCTGTTCCTGCAGATCGTTTACGGACGTACCCAGAGTGCCTTCTCCGAGGAAGGTCTGCCCATCGGCGCAGGACTTGAGGATCTCGGAAAAGGTCTGAGGAGCCAGGTGGGAACCATGTACGGCACCCTGAAGAAGGGCCCACGCTATCTGGAGATGGCAGAGGGTTATGTGACCGGCATCGCGCTTGACAAGGATGATCAGATCATCGGTTATGAGTTTGTAAGCCTTGGAAAGATGACCGACTTCATCAAGAAGGGTGACGATCCCAACACGGCGTATGAGAAGGCTAAGGGACAGTATGGCCGCGTTGCAGACGCCGTAAAGATCATCGATCCCAGAAAAGAGTGAGAATAGATAAAGGAGGACAGGAAAAATGGCTTTATTTGAATCATATGAAAGACGTATTGATAAAATCAACGCTGTGCTGAACAGCTATGGTATCTCCTCTATCGAAGAAGCTGAGAAGATCACCAAGGACGCAGGCCTTGACGTATACGAGCAGGTAAAGAAGATCCAGCCCATCTGTTTCGAGAACGCCTGCTGGGCATACATTGTCGGCGCTGCCATCGCCATCAAAAAGGATTGCCGCAAGGCTGCAGATGCTGCCGCAGCCATCGGAGAGGGCCTTCAGGCATTCTGTATCCCCGGCTCCGTTGCAGATACGCGTAAGGTTGGTCTGGGACACGGCAATCTGGGCAAGATGCTCCTGGAGGAAGAGACCGACTGCTTCTGCTTCCTGGCAGGACATGAGTCCTTTGCCGCAGCAGAGGGCGCTATCGGTATTGCGGAGAAGGCCAACAAGGTTCGTCAGAAGCCTCTGCGCGTAATTCTGAACGGTCTGGGAAAAGACGCTGCAAAGATCATTTCCCGCATCAACGGATTTACCTTTGTGGAGACCGAGTACGATCCCTACACCAACACCGTGAAAGAGATCGAGAGAATCCCTTACTCTGAGGGGCTTCGTGCAAAGGTGAACTGCTACGGCGCAAACAGCGTTCCCGAGGGCGTTGCCATCATGTGGAAGGAGAATGTGGACGTATCCATCACCGGCAACTCCACCAACCCCACCAGATTCCAGCATCCCGTTGCAGGCACCTATAAGAAGGAGAGAAACGAAGCCGGCAAGAAGTACTTCTCCGTTGCCTCCGGCGGCGGCACCGGACGTACCCTGCATCCCGACAACATGGCTGCAGGCCCTGCATCCTACGGCTTCACCGACACCCTTGGACGTATGCACTCCGACGCGCAGTTCGCAGGTTCTTCCTCCGTTCCCGCGCATGTGGAGATGATGGGACTCATCGGTATGGGCAACAACCCCATGGTCGGCGCTACCGTGGCTGTGGCTGTTCTGATTGAGGAAGCGGCGAAGGAAGGGAAGTTCTAAGAAATCCAGTAAAATCAAGGGCTATCGTTGACACAAGTTGTCAGCGATAGCCTTGAATTTTAACACATAATAGACAGGTAATAGACAGGTAATAGACATGGGGTAATAGACAAGTTTAGGCAAAGAAAAGGGCATCTGCGACTAACAGACACCCTTTAGTACGGTTTTGTGTAACGGTTATTCCTCTTGGAAGACTGTGTCGCACAACAGCAGATAATGCCCTTAAATCTGCCATAAATCACAACCTCCCTATCTGGCCTATAAATATTTGATTTTAGGGGAACAACACATTTTGCATTGCCCCCCTATCGCCTATTCCTCTGCCTCGCTTTCCAATTTTGCCCGATATTCGCTTACAAGCCTATCGTTTTCCTTGTTCCACTCTTCACTCATTCCGCACCGCACTTCATCCTTATAAACATAAAGGTATTCCGCAAGCCTACGAACACGCTCAACAGCCGTGTCAGAGAGACGGTTAATCAACTTTATTAGTGATTCCCTATTATTCATACCGTGCCGCCTCTCCGCTCAATGTGCCGCTTGATAATAGTCCATATCTGCTGTAAAAACACTACACTGTCAACCTTTGCAAGCATTTCCACAATACGATCTCTGTAATATTCTTGTTCAGTCATGCCGCACCGCCTTTCCCGGCAACCATGCCCCGGATGAAGCTGTAAATGCTCTGCAAGGCTTTGGCGTCCAGTGCGTCCAAAAGTTCCATGATAAGGTTCTTATATGTCTCTTTCATGCCACACCCTCGCTTTCTCCCACATAGTCCCGGAGTGAAATGTAGATACGGCGGAGAAACTTCTCGTTGTCGATTTTCTTTAAAAGGCGGATAATCATTTTCTTGTAATTCATACCGTTACACCGCCTTTCTGCTGTTCGTATTGCTTCAAGGCTTCATCCACTACCCTTTTTCTTTCCTCACGCTCTGCCTTTTCCCTTGCTTCTTTGGATTCATGTTCCGCCCGGATTTTAAGGGCTGGCTTTGCTATTCTTCTGGGAAAAAATGCTTCAAGTATATCATCATCTTCAAACGAGTAAACCATAAGATAATAGAAATACTCTGCATGATACCCAAAAGGCAGATAATAGACAAGTTCCAAAAGGCGGCGGTGCATATCATCATGAATGCGCTTATCCACCCTTGCTTTCAAATCGGCTTCTGACTGCTTGTATCCGGCCATAAAGCCGTAATTGAATAATCCATACAGCATATCGACGATAGATTCTGGGTCTGTTCCTTTTGCTATTTCTCTGCATTGCGTCAGTGTCAAGCCGCTCATGTCAAAATCATCAAGCCGTGGATGCTTTACTTCCCATCTGGAAAACGCTTCTTTCGTCTCCTGAAAGTTCATGTTTCTGATTTTCTTCATGCTACGCCCTCCATCGCCGCTTCAAGCGTCAGAAGCGCCTTCTCGTGAATCTGCTTGTCCTTTTCGTTTGAATCAACCGAAATCTGATACCGCAGAGCTTCGATCTGCTGCTTCAGCTTATTTCTGTCTTTCGGAATCTCTGCTTTCAGCATACTGCACCGCCTTTCTGCAATTTCCTCAAATCGGCCTGAATCCTGCGGATTGCTTCAACATTGTCAAACCGCTGTGCCGTTTCCGGGCAGATAAGGGCGGCTATGGGTCTGCCCACTCCGGCAGCAATCAGGGAGAGAGTGGAAAGCCGGATATCCTTTTTCTGGTTCAGAATCCCGAAAAGTTCGTTCCGGCTGATTCCCATAAAGTCCGCCGCTGCGCAATTACTCCATCCATTCTCGGCAATAATCTTAAAAAGCTGGTCTGCAAGGGTCTTTCTGATTGCAAATTCATCCATTCTGTTCACCCTCCCTCGCCCAACGTGTCGGGGAACCTGATATCTCGTCCTCTTCATCCGGCTTTAATGTGCCGTTGCCGTACAGATAACCCAAACGGAAAGCTAAATCAATAGCAACCTCCGGCCTAAGACGGGCGGCAAAGTCGGAAAACTCAAAAGAATCTTCCCACGGCATATTGATTTTTACTGCTTCATGAAGCCATGCACGGTAGCGGTAAAGGCTTTTCTCCATCACCTTTATGCCCCTCTTAAGCCCTCTCCACGGCTTCTTGCTCAAGATGCAGTTGTGCATCTCCTGCAAAATCTTGTCCTTTTCTTCGTTTGTCATAAAAAATAGCCTCCTTTGAAAAATTTCTTGAAAGAGGCTTCCGAACCTGATATAATCAGATTTATCAGTGGGAAACCTCTGGTGTGGATAATAGGGATTGCATTCGTTGGTAGCGGCGGCAATCTCTATTTTTTATCCAATTGCTGTTTTATTAGACCAATTCCTTTCATTATCGTGTCTGTCCTAGAAAGATTCAGTTTTTCGGAACAATAATCAATGTCTGATTTTTCCTTTTCTGTCAGCCTTATATTCAGCTTTTCTTTTCTGGACTGTTCTTGTAAAGGTGGTCTGCCTGTACGTGGACTCATGTATTATCACCTCACTTTTTATGTCCTCGCATAAATCATTGTAAATTATGGGCGCGCAAAAGTCAATATCTTTTTTACAAAATAGCTTTCCCAACAAGTGGGGACGCAAGGAGGTTCCAAAATAGAACATCCTATTACAAGTTCATCCGAAAAACGGACGAAGCTCAGATGAGATGAGAGCCAGACGAAATCTTGCGTTGAGGCAAAACCAATTACTGATAGGAGAACATAATTCCCCTAAAACGAAATTCGTTTAAGTGCTTAGTTTTCCCCATCCTGTTGGGGAAAGATTTTCGTATGTGAGACATATGAAGCCAATGAAATAAACATTCTTCATATGTGAGGAAAGCCAACTGGCTCCCAAATGGTTGACAGTATGGCCGAAGCAGAATCCTCTTTTAAAAGCCGCATATGCCCAATATCGGGCTTGTAATGTTTTAGTCGATAAGAGGGCTTGTAGGGCATTCTGGAAAGCGGAAAAGCCTATCGCAACTTCCTGCGGCGGCACAATTCTGCGCAATCCCAATAAAGATTTTGATTTTTTTCTTGAATCCTGCTACCAGACGTGGTATATTAGACATAGGGAAAAGCCATAGAAGCGGCTCTACCCTCCGAGTAAACTTACCTCCCCAGCCAGAAGCCGGGTCAGCCGTCACTACTGCGAATAGTGGCGGCTATTTCTTTTTTCCCTGAAAGATTGTGTAACACAATCCAATCAGGGCTACAATGAAGATACCTGTCTGAATCAAATCAGAATATGTAATCATTGGCATCGCCCTCCTTTCTCTCGTCTGGAGGGCTACTTGAACCCTCCGAAACACAAGAGGGTAAGAGCCGCCTTTGGCTCTATGACTTTCCCATAAAAGTACTATATCATGACATTTTTTGCATGTCTAGGATTATTTTGTTATTTTCTCGATTTCGTTTCGAAGCTGCTCCATGGTTCTATGTGTATATACTTTTTCGGTAATATCCTCGATGGAATGTCCGACAATCAGTTTTAAGATATATTCATCCATGTTACAGGCCTTGGCTTTGGTTATGAAAGTATGCCTGGTTTCATGAGGGCGGTGCTTTAGCTTTAATCTGCCCATAACCTTCTGGAACCGCTTACGGTATTTATCGTATGTCATGTATGTTCCTTGTTGACCGTTTTGGTCATTGAAAAGGTATCCGGACTGAAGAGCCGTAGCTTCTTTCATACGGTTTTCAATTAACGGTTTTATGACAGAGTGGATGGGGACAATCCTGTTCTTCCCGGCATCTGTTTTCAATCCGCCTTTCATGGTTCCGGCTTCCAGGTCAATATCTGTAATCTTCAGTATAGATAGCTCCTGCGGCCTCCATCCGCTGTAGATTCCTATCAATATCATATCTGTGAAGGGAATGGTATCTTTATTATTCCATAATTGCATTACTTCTTCATCGGTAAACGGTATGACTTCTTTTATGCTTTCACGCTTGATAGGATTTCCATTCGCAAACATCACGGAGGCATAGTCCTTTTCTACAATGTCGTGTGCCACAGCGTATTTATACATCATATTGAATAGGCTTTTGATTCTGCCCTTTGTACTGTCGCCGACATCTGCATTTAAGACAGTACCTTCCAGATGTGATACCCTTATGTCCTTCATCCTCATATCATAAAGTCCGTTACAATAAGAATAAGCCGCTTTAACAGTTCTGACGCTGGATGAATTGGAGAGAGTGGGGAAGTAGCCCTCGCTCCATTTTTCATACACTTCTGCGAATGTGATGCTGTCTGCCTTGATGTCGTAGGGATTCTCATTATAATTTGCCAAAGCAATCATGGCTTCTTCGCGTGTGGAATAATATCCGATATTAATATATGTTTGCTTTGCTTTGCCAGTAACAGGGTCAATAATCCATTTGTCTGTCTTTCGCACAGCAAAAGGTTTGCGCCGCTTACCAGACAATTTATAAATACAGCCATAGCCATTCGGGAATTTTGTTGGTCTGCCATTTCGGACACGAGGTTTCGTACTGGTGGGGCTGTTCATAGGGTAGCCGCAATGAGGGCAAGCGGCGGCTTTGTCTGATACATCGTGTTTGCACTCTGGACACTTTAATAACGCCATTAGATCACTTCCTTTCTATAGACAGAGCCAAAGCTATTAGGTAGTTTCATTCGTCTGTCTTCCTTTTGTTGGCTTGTATTTGGTTTTTAATTCTTCTAGAAACTTTATATACCCCGTTATATCTCCTTTTTCTCTATATAAATCTTGTTTGCTTAGTGCTTCGTTTTCAAAGGGTTCATTATATTTTGAGGAATATTCAAAATAATCTTTTCCAGAGTTTTCATATCGCTTTGCTCTTTGCTGCATAGTTTTATATGCTTTTCGGTATTCCTTTCTGAAATCATCAGATTTTAAGTCGCTATGAATATTCTTGCAGTTAGAGCAGAATTTTTTGTTATTTCCGTTTTTTTCAATAAAATAACCATTGCAGTATGAGCACTTATGAAATTTAACGTTATTTTTTCTGGCATAAATAGCATCTAATACTTGTAAAGAGTAATTTTCAAATTCTGAATAGCATAATTGAATAGTTCCAGTATGGTCTTCCCAAAATGTTACTTTTGCAAATGCATCTGGCATATAGTGTTCTTCGGAAAGTATTTTTAAAGGATTTACGCAAACCCATAATACGAAATATTCTCGAAAATTAAATTTGTCAAAAGTATTATCATGATATAACGATATAAGTACGCCGTTGACAATACATCTTGTGACTAAATCGGAATAACCTAACTCTCGAAACGCATTATAACATTCTATTACAAATTCTGTATTAGGCTGATGATATTTTTTTGAATAAATTTCAAACATTTCTATTATTTTTATTGCATCTCTGATAGAATTTGAAAATTCAATTATTATATCTCCAAAACAAAACAATTCTTCCATTGGATAGGAATTATCGTAAAAGATACTTTCATCATCCAGATAATTTATATAGCCCGTATCAGTGACTACTAAGTGGATTTCTTCAACATATTCGCCATCTTTGCCTCTTTGGTATGGAATATTCCAATGGTCGTATACGTCTTTTATAGTTTTAGCATCGTCCATTATATTATGTTGACACTTCCTTTCTTAAAAAAATACTGATAACAAAGTGCAAATATACAAATCGAATACAGTTTGTTAATATTGATGATGTAGACATTTTAACATTGCGATAAGGAAGTGTCAATATTTTTAAGTATATTATGGAGGTAAATAGGATGCGTAACAAGGAAATAAAAGAATACATCAAATCAAGAAAAGTTCCTATGTGGAGAGTTGCAGAGCGTTTGGAAATTGCTGATAGTTCATTCAGCCGTATGCTTCGATATGAAATTTCAGAAGAAAAGAAATCTCAAATTAGAGCGATTACAGATGAACTGGCAGCAGGGAAGTAAGGCGGTGATGATATGAGTGAACCTATTTTTGAATGTGCAAATATCCCTGTTGCAGTCGCTTCTAAAGCATTAAAGGTAGATTGTCAAACAGTAAGGCTATTGCTCCAAAGTGGTGCGGTAAACTGGGGAATTGCATACCACAGGACACCAAAGAGCCGACAATATTCTTATCTGATTTATCCTAAGAAGTTCTATGAAGAAACAGGCTTCCTTTATAAAGGAGGTACATTAGAATGAATATTTTGAAAAGGTACCGACTGAAAAAACAGCAAAAAGAGTTAATGCGTAGATATGCGATATTGGAACAGTTACAGACAGAACATAGTGGAGATGAATATTTTTACAGATGCACACAGAAAGAAATGGATGCCCTTGATAGAGAAGCCGAACATATAAGAGGTCTTTTAGAGGGGCGGTGGAATGAATGACAGGACGAGAAGAATATTACGAATTAGAGAAATATGTTAAAATGCATAGCTCCAAAGTTAGGAGGAACGGAAACGGCATTGTTTTTAACTGCTTATACCACAACGATACAATGCCGTCAGCATCGCTCAAAATGGGGCGCAACGGCTACCCAATAAGCTATTGTTCTGTCTGCGGTAGTATTTACCGCCAGTTAAAGAAAGATGCTGGGTTATGGCAGGATAAAGTTGGCGGTGAAGAGTTTACACCATTTGAAAAATTCCTTTACTACAATACTGAAGATGAATATAGGATGTACGATTTTGTGACAGAAAAATATTTGTGCTCACATTTTCGCATGAAAGATAAAGAGAAGCAAGGTTTTCCAAGAGGCATCAGAAACGGCAAGCATGTAATTAAGGGAACCGATGGGATTGATACAACATGTGCGGTTTTTTGTAACGGCCATCTGAAAGATGTTAAAGATGCAGTTAGCAATGGGAGCCTGGTATGCTATACGGAAGGTGAAAAAGATACGAAAGTGCTATGGAGAAATGGCTTTATAAGCTTCACTTGTGGCGGTACCAATACATTCAAGGAAAAACTATTGCCATATTTAAAAGGCGGCAGATTCCTTGTGTTTGGAGATAATGACAGTGCAGGAATTGCGGATGCGGAACGCATTACGGCATTGCTAAATACAGTTGGAACTGCAAGGATGATTATACCGCCAGAAGTACCTCCAAAAGGAGATATCAGTGACTACATGAAATCCCATACAAAAGAGGATCTGCATAAACTGATTGATGACGCATTCTACAAAGACGCCGTTAAAGAAACCGCAAGGAAGGATGTAGCGAAATGCGACATACCCAAGGTGCAAGGGCAGCAGAGCAAGCATTTAGAACAGGTATTAAGGGATTTACACGCTGAACGCTATGAAACATCAGATAAAGGCTTCGGGCGGCTGTTTGCGGATGTATTTAAGGACAAGCACAGATATAACCCATCACGGAAAGATTTTATGCTGTATGACGGTAAACGGTGGGTTGATGATATTGAGGGGTTGAGTGCGAGGGCTTCGGCAAAAGCCTTGTCAGATGGGCTTGTCAGATATGCGATAAGCATTGACTCCGAGGGTAAATATCTGAAGGCTGTGGCACCGTTATGTAACATTAGGAACCGGAACAACATGCTCCAGGATAGCAAGGATGTATATTTTTTTAACAATGAGCAGTTGGATGTGAATGATTATCTTTTGAATGTGCAGAACGGTACATTGGACTTGTCCAGTGATAAGCCGGTATTCTTGAACCACAGCCCTGATATGCTACTTTCAAAGATATGTAATGCTGAATATGATCCTGCTGCCAATTGCAAAGATTGGAAGAAATTTCTTTTGGAAATCATGCAGGACGATAAGGAGAAAATATCGTATCTCCAAAAGATAGCAGGACTTTCATTGACAGGGAACACAGAGCAGGAAACTTGTTTTATCCTCTATGGAAGTACCACACGAAACGGAAAAAGTACGTTTTGCGAAACGCTGATACATCTGTTGGGCGATTATGCTTTGACAATGAAGCCGGAGAGTTTGGCAGTAAAGCA
>CAJUJU010000027.1:21927-45955 GCA_910586835.1 uncultured Acetatifactor sp. | reverse complement strand
AGGAATGGGAAAAAACTGGCGGCTGTGCTGATGATCGCGGCGGGGAATGCCCTGTACGCCCTGGCTATAAAGCTTTTTGTGCTTCCGGTGGGGCTGATGACGGGAGGCACTACGGGTATCGGACTCACCGTGCATCGTTTTACCGGAATTCCGGTTTCCGCCTTTGTGCTCTGCTTTAATGTGCTGATGCTGTTGCTGGGACTGGTGATCCTGGGAAAAAGATTTGCCATGACCACCGTCATCAGTTCTTTTGTGTATCCCGCGGCGCTGCATGTGTTTGACAGACTGCTGGGAGATCTGGTTTTGACAGGGGATCTCTGGCTGTGTACTGTCTTTGCCGGACTGGGTATCGGGGCGGGGCTTGGCGTTGTCATCCGTCTGGGCGCCTCCACGGGGGGCATGGATATCCCGCCGCTTTTGCTGCACCGGTTTTTCAGAATCCCGGTATCTACCAGTCTGTATGTGTTTGATTGTCTGATTCTGCTGTCCCAGGTGGTCAGCGGGTCGGTGGAGAGGCTGCTGTACGGCATCGTGCTGGTGATGATTTATTCCTTTGTGCTGGATAAGCTGCTTCTCATGGGAAGCACACGGACGGAGGTCAAGGTGGTGAGCCGGCGGTATGACGAGATACGGGAGGCGATACTGCACGGAATCGACCGGGGCGTGACCATGATTTCCGCGGAGGGCGGGTTTATGGGGGAGGAGACCCGGATGGTCTTCAGCGTGGTCTCCAACAGAGAGTTGCCCAGGCTGGAGAAGCTGATCCGCGGGGTGGATCCCGACAGCTTCATGGTGGTCAGCCGGGTCAGCGAGGTGCGCGGGAGAGGCTTTACCGAAAAAAAGGAGTATCGGAACAGGCAATGATTGACAATGGTTCTGCCATCATGTAAAATAAAAGAGTATCTGAGGCCAGGGGGCCGGCGGAAGGCCGGCGGGGCATCGGGGGAGACACCCATGAGAAAAAACGTAAGATACAAGGCAGGATACAGGTATTGTTCGAGGGGGAGGACACCCATGGAAAAAAACGGACAGACCATACTTGTTCTGGATGAACAGGGTATGGAGATCGGCCATACTTATCCGAAGAGAGCGAAGGGACTTGTAAAAAAGTGTCGGGCCGAGTTTGTTTCCGACAGAGAGATCCGTTTGTGCAGGCAATGCCCGACATATGAAAATATGGAGGACAAAGAAGTGGATAAGATTCATTATATTACCATAAACCCTGCAGAGTGGTACAGAAGTTCCGGCAGCAGCAAGACAGTGTACGATCAGTTTGTGATCAGCAATCCGCTGGCGGAGGAGATTCCTTCCGCGGAGACGATGACAGAAATTTTGTCTGTGGGTGCGTGGAACTGGGACAAGACGAGTTGTGTGACCAACGGCTTTCAGGAGCTTACGCCGGGCCAGGAGTATCATTTTATATTCTGGCTCAACGGCGGGGAGAACGACAGAAGCGACGAGATCTGCCAGCTGCGGATCCTGTTTCTGGACAGGGCGGTTGCTCCTGAGGGCATGGATTTTCCCGTGAAGGAGCTGCGGTACAGACTGAACCGGGGGTATATCAAGCCGCTGAAAAAGTTCAGAGGCTGGGAGTATTATGACATTCCCTTTACGGCAAAGAACACGAGGTATACGCAGTTTCAGCTCGTTGCGGACCGGGCGCCCATGGCGCTGATGGCGGCGGAGCCGCCGGAGGTGTACAGGGATCTGGAGGATGAACCGGATCCTTTTGAGGCGTACAGACCGCAGCGCCACAATATTATCTTTGAGGACGGCTGGCCGGTCAACGCATGGTATTCCACGAAAAAGCTGGCTCGTTCCGCGGGAGTGGCCAGGGATGAAGCGGAAGCCAGGCGGAGAGCCGGGAACAAAGAGGAGCTGACGGATATCAGTGTAGATCTGACAGGCATCAATATAGATCTGGAGGAGATGGATAAGCTTCCCGGTACACTTGAGAAGGCTTTCGGGGACATTGCGAAGGGTTTCCGGTAATAGGAGGAAAGTCATTCAGACACGGAATAAACGCCTGCCCCGTCAAAAGGCGGGCAGGCAGTAAAAATCCGGAGAACCCCCGGGCATCATGCCCAGGGGTTCTCTCGGTCAAGGAGAGTAAGAGGGACAGGAGGCAGTTATGTATATTGTATGTTTGGATCTGGAAGGTGTGTTGGTGCCGGAGATCTGGATTGCGTTTGCGGAGGCCAGCGGTATCCCGGAGCTTCGCAGAACCACAAGGGACGAGCCGGATTATGATAAGCTGATGAAGTGGAGGCTTTCCATTCTGAAGGAGCACGGGCTGGGTCTTAAGGAGATTCAGGATACCATTGCGGCCATCGACCCCATACCCGGCGCAAAGAATTTTTTGGACGAACTGCGCAGTTTCTGCCAGGTTATCATTATCAGTGATACCTTTACCCAGTTTGCCACTCCGCTGATGGAAAAGCTGGGATGGCCCACGATTTTCTGCAATTCTCTGGAAGTGGCGCAGGACGGCAGTATCACGGGCTATAAAATGCGTATTGAAAATTCCAAGCTCACTACGGTGAAGGCACTTCAGTCCATCGGCTATGAGACGGTGGCCGCAGGAGACAGCTATAATGACCTTGGCATGATTCAGGCAAGCAAGGCAGGCTTTTTGTTTAAGAGCACGGAGCAGATCAAGTCCGACTATCCAAAGCTGCCCGCCTTTGACACCTATGAGGAGCTGATGAAGGCAATCCGGACGGCGGTGAGTCGGTAGAGGCTGTCGTCCGAAATACAGGAGAAAAACAGCGCAGGCGGAACGCCTGCGCTGTTTTTTTCATCAACTTTCACAATGTCGAAAAACGTTTTCCGTTGCGGAACCGAAAACTCGACAAAATTTTACTAAACTTTTTCCTGAGAGAAATCGGAGAAATACGCATTTTAGCCGATTTTCGGAAGCAATAAAGCGAAAAGTGACAGAAGATAAGTTTCGAAACTTTTGAGCGAAATTATTCGGGGAGACAAGAAAATTGCACAAAAGTGATAGCGTTTTTTTTTTTTTTATGTGTAAACTGCACAAAAAATATATTGACGTTGACCAAATCCTATGTTAGTATCAAGACATGCGAAACAACTCGAAATTCATTCGCAAAAATTAAGCAGGAGGATAACTTATGAAAAAGAAAGTATTAGCAGCTTTACTCGTAATGTCTATGACAGCCGCCATGATGGCAGGCTGTGGTTCCGAGCCCGGCAGCAGCAGTTCTGATCAGGGCGGCCAGGAGAGCCAGGGAAGCCAGGACAATCAGGGCGGCCAGGAGAGCCAGGGAAGCCAGGACAATCAGGGCGGTCAGGAGAGCCAGGGAAGCCAGGACAATCAGGAAAGCCAGGGAGGCGGAACCGAGGCTCCCGCAGATTTTGACTATGGTTCAGGCAACATCACTATCTGGGCGGCAGATGCCGTTACCGGTCTGACCCAGGAGATGGCAGAGAAGTTTATTGCGGACAAGGGTCTGTCTGACAAGTATACCGTGACCGTTGAGTCTGTTGGCGAAAACGATGCCTCATCCAACATGATTACCGACGTGGCTGGCGGCGCGGACATTTTTGGTTTCGCGCAGGATCAGATCTCACGTCTGGTATCCGCAGGCGCTCTGCAGCAGATCACGGGAACCGGCTTTGACACATGGATTGCCGAGCAGAACGACGGCGGTGCGGCAGGAGCGGCTATGGTAGGTTCCAATACCTATGCGTTCCCCATGACCTCCGACAACGGCTATTTCCTGTACTATGACAAGAGCGTTGTTACCGACCCCACCACGCTGGAGGGTGTAACCGCAGCCTGTGAGGCGGCAGGAAAGAACTTCTATTTTGAGGTGAATTCCGGATGGTATCAGCCCGCGTTCTTCTTTGGCACCGACTGTCAGCTGACCTATGATACCGATGACAGCGGAAACTTTACACAGTGCAATATCGACTATAGCTCTGACAAGGGACTGGTTGCCCTGAAGGAAATGATTGACCTGGTTTCTTCTCCTTCCTTCCAGAACGGTTCCAGCGCGGACAATGCTACGAATGTCGGTGCAATCGTTACCGGAACCTGGAGCGCGACCTCTCTTCAGACCATGTTTGGCGATAACTACGCGTGCGTAAAGCTGCCCACCTTCACCGGTTCTGACGGAAACGAATATCAGCTTGGCGGCTTCGGCGGTTTCAAGCTTCTGGGTGTGAAGCCTCAGACCGAGGCAGGAAAGCTTCGCCTGTGCCTGGAGCTTGCTCAGTACCTGACCAACACGGAGTCTCAGCTGGCAAGATTTGAGAGCAACGAGTGGGGTCCTTCCAACCTGACCGCACAGACCAGCGAGGCCGTACAGGCAAATCCCGCGCTGGCTGCACTGGCTACACAGCTGAATTTCACCATTCCTCAGGGCAATTATCCGGATGCATACTGGTCTCGTGCAACTTCTCTGGCTGACGACATCATCTCCGGAAATATTACCAAGGATACCTCTGATGATGATCTGAAGAAGATTCTGGAGCAGTTCCAGAACGACTGTATTTCTTACGCGAAGTAATTTGATTTTACTCCGGGCAGGGGGGAGCAAACCTCTCCCCCTGCTTTTTTCATATCACACTTTCTTATTTTCGGACATTTTATTCTGCCCATGGAGGCATTGCAGACTTGGAGGTAATATGAAAAAAGTTGCAGCATTTTTTAAGGGGATCGGCAAAGAGTTAAAAGAGACAGGACTCACGTTTAAGGAAGGTGACTGGAAGACAAAGGTTTCCTTTCTGATCTTGGGATTCGGCTCTCTGATGAGAAGGTATTATCTGAGAGGTATCGCGTTTCTGGCCATTGAGGTATTGTACATATGGTATATGGTAGCCTTTGGCGCAGGGTATCTGGCGAAATTTTCCACGCTGGGAACCGTTGAGACCCACATGGATCCTGCGACTTTTCTGACGGTGTACGGGGACAACAGCTTTCTGATTCTGCTGTGGGGTCTTCTGACTATTATACTTACTTTTTTCTTCGTTTTGATCTGGTTTATGAACGTGCGGGAGAACCGCAATGAAGAGCAGTGCCTGAAGGAAGGGAAGAAGGTTCCTTCCGTGAAGGAGGATCTGTATCAGCTTCTGGACGCCAAGTTCCATGTGACCTTGCTGGCGCTTCCTACTCTTGGAATTTTTGTATTTATGATTCTTCCGATCCTCTTCATGGTCGGCGTTGCCTTTACAAACTATGACTACAATCATCAGTCCCCGGCAAAGCTTTTTACCTGGGTGGGGCTGGAAAACTTTAAGAATCTGTTGTCTATCGGCACGGCCGGCTTTGGAGGCACTTTCTACCGTGTGCTGGGATGGACTTTGGTCTGGGCATTTTTTGCAACGTTCCTGAATTATTTCCTCGGTATGGGTGTTGCAATTCTGATTAATAAAAAGGGTATCAAATTCAAGAAGCTTTGGAGAACCATCCTGGTCATGACCATTGCGATTCCTCAGTTTGTATCCCTGTTGTATGTCACCAAGCTGTTTGCCAACGACGGCCTGATTAACTCCTACCTGCTGAAGTGGGGCGTGATATCGGATTATATTCCTTTCTGGACCAATCCGACGCTGGCGAGAATCACCATTATCATTGTCAACTGCTGGGTTGGTATTCCGTACCTGATGCTGATTGTAACGGGTATCCTGATGAATATTCCAGAAGACCTGTACGAGAGCGCAAGGATAGACGGCGCCAACGGCTGGCAGATGTTCCGCAAGATTACCCTTCCCTATATGCTGTTTGTCACAGGGCCTTACCTGCTGACACAGTTTACCGGAAATATCAATAACTTTAATATCATTTATCTGCTGTCCGGAGGCGGTCCTCAGTCCATGTCCCTGGTAGGCAGCGCGGGCTCCACGGATCTGCTGGTGACCTGGCTGTACAAGATGACGTACACTGAGACAAATTACGCCATGGCGGCGGTTATCGGTATCATGGTATTTGTGGTGATGGCTGTCACATCATTGATTGCTTACAGCCTGTTACCTTCAGTTAAGGACGAGGAGGGATTCCAATAATGGCAAAGAAAGAAAAAGTGCATATGCAGCACAGGGCATTGAAAAATGGAATCACATATGCAGTGCTGATTTTGATCAGTCTGATCTGGCTGCTTCCCTTTGTATGTATCGTTTTGCAGAGCTTCCGCTCCTTTGAACTGGAATTCGGCGGTATGGTGGACTATCTGCTGCCCAAGACTTTTTCGCTGGATTCCTACAAGTGGCTGTTCTCATCGGAAAGCAAGTTTTTCCGCTGGTATGGCAATACGCTGATTATTGCGTCGTTTATCTCCATCGGGCAGACCTGTATGGTGCTGATGGTAAGCTATACCCTGTCCCGGATGCGGTTTAAGCTGAGGACGCTCTGGATGAGAGTGTGTCTGATTCTGGGAATGTTTCCCGGATTCCTGACCATGATTTGTCTGTACTTCCTGTTGAAGCAGGTGGGACTGACTCAGGACGGTGCGATTCCGGGATTGATCCTGATCGGTGTGGCGAGTTCAGGTATGGGCTATTATGTGTGTAAGGGCTTTATGGATACGATTCCCAAGACTCTGGACGAGGCGGCAAGAATCGACGGCGCTTCCAGAGCAAGGATTTTCTTTACACAGATTGTTCCTCTGGCAAAGCCCATTATCATCTATACGGCGCTGACGGCCTTTATGGCGCCCTGGTGTGATTACATCTTTGCATCCTACATTGCCTTCGGCTCCAGCGACAATTACAATGTGGCAGTTGCGCTGTATCGCTGGGTGAAGACTAACGACTATCAGGGTTACTTCACCAGGTTCTGCGCAGGCGGTGTGCTGATTGCAGTGCCCATCACCATTCTGTTCATGTGTCTGCAGAAGTACTATGTGGAAGGCGTTACCGGCGGCGCGGTGAAGGGCTGAGCGTGCAAAGAACGAAATTTTGTCTGTGGGGTTGGCTTGTGCCGCCGTCTGCGGATTGAAAATAGGAAAGCTGAGCGTTAAAATGAGGGATTTGGAAAAATCCCTCATTTTTTGTGGGGAAATTGGAAAAAGTCCCTCGTTTTTTTGTTATAAAATAAAAAAAGTCGCTCATTTTTTTGTGATCAGCTTGGAAATCTGCAGGGATTGTGGTACAATGTTGATTCAGAAAGGCATTGAGTCAACTTCTGATTCCATGTGCGCTGAAGCGCACGAAATCATGGTACAATGTTGACTCAGAAAGGCAGAAAACGGCCGAATGGCCATCTGCCGTAAATTGCGGAGCAATTTATGGTATGATAACTTTATTCGGGGCAAAATGATCTCATTCTGATAGATGGGAGGATTCGCGGAATATGATTTATCTGAGGCGAAAGATAGATGTATATCTCAGGGAGTGGAAGGAAGACAGGAATCGAAAGCCCTTGATAGTGAAGGGAGCGAGACAGGTCGGAAAGACGGAATCAATACTCCGTTTTGCAAAAGCGGCATATGAGAGCGTGATAAATATCAATTTCGTGGAAGAGCCAAAGTATCGCATGATAACTGCAGACGGCTATGCGACGGAGGATATTGTCAGAAATATCTCGCGTATGGATCCGGCAAAACGGTTTCCGGAGGGGAAAACACTGATTTTTTTTGACGAGCTGCAGGCATTTCCGGATATTGCCACGGCGCTGAAGTTTTTTAAGATTGACGGGAGATTTGACGTGATTTGCAGCGGCTCTTTGCTGGGGATCAATTACAGACAGATAGAGAGCAACAGTGTAGGATATAAGACGGATTATGAGATGTATTCTCTGGATTTTGAGGAATTTTTATGGGCGAAGGGTTATGAGGATTCCACTGTGGAGGAGATGCTGGGACATCTGAGGGAATACAGGCCCTTCAACGAGGTGGAAATGTCTGTCTACAACAGTTTGTTTCTTGACTATTGCATTTTGGGCGGCATGCCTGCGGTAGTCCGTGAATATATTGAAAACGGCACGTTTGAAGGGACGCTCACGCTGCAGAAACAGCTGATTGAGGATTATAAGGAGGATATCCGGAAATATGCGGAAGGCATGGATCAGACAAGGATTCTCAATGTGTTTCGCCAGATTCCGCCGCAGTTGGCAAAAGAAAACAAGAAATTTCAGATTTCCAGAGTTGCTTCAGGCGCTCGCTTTAAGGATTACAGGGGCTGTGTGGAATGGCTGTGTGACGCCGGCATTGTGAGGATCTGTTATTGCCTGAATTTTCCGGAGCTGCCGCTTAAGGGAAATTATGATGACAGTAAGTTTAAGCTCTATCTCGCGGATACGGGGCTGCTGGTGGCCATGCTGGATGAGGAAGCGCAGGAGGATCTGCGGGTAAACAGGAATCTTGGCGTGTATAAAGGAGCGCTGTATGAGAATATTGTGGCGGAGGCACTGACAAAGAGTGGAACGGAGCTGTTTTATTACAAACGGGAGGATTCCACTCTGGAGGAGGATTTTTTTGTCCGCACGGCCCGAAGTCTGCTCCCGCTGGAAGTGAAGGCAAGAAAGGGAACGGCGAAGTCCCTGCGGACTTTAGTTGGAAGCGGGAGATATGAAGATATCAGATACGGTCTGAAGCTCTGCGCCGGGAATGTGGGCTTTCAGGATCAGATCCTGACGATGCCCTATTTCTGTACCTTTTTGCTGAAAAGGTATTTAAAGGAGTGTGAATTCTGAAGAGCGTCCTTGCATTGAAGGGCTGCATGAACTATAATCGGGGTATAAAAGATTGCCGGATTTCGGTTATGGAGGAACAAGGGATGGATAAGAACAAATTTGCGGTAACGCCGCCCATGGGGTGGAACAGTTATGACTATTACGACACCACGGTAAACGAGGATCAGGTAAAGGCCAATGCCGACTACATGGCGAAGCATCTGAAGGAGTTTGGATGGCAGTATATTGTAATTGACATTGAGTGGTTCGCCCACGGGGCAGGAAGCCAGAGGGACGTTTATCAGTACATTCCCTTCAACGAGCTGGAGATGGATGAGTTTGGCAGGCTGCTACCCGATCCGGAGAGATTTCCCTCCGCGGCAGGCGGGAAGGGCTTTCAGCCTCTGGCGGATTATGTACATGCCCTGGGACTGAAGTTTGGGATACATATTATGCGAGGGATTCCCAGAACGGCAGCCCATGAGCATATGCCGGTGAAGGGAACGAATACGACGGCCAACGTCATCGCCAACCCTTCCTCCATCTGCGGCTGGAATCCCGATATGTACGGCGTGCGGGATATGCCGGAGGGGCAGGTCTATTACAATTCCATTCTGGAGCTGTACGCGGCCTGGGGAGTGGACTTTATCAAGTGCGATGATATCTGCAACACGAATCTGTATCCCCACAATCCCTATTCCGGGCGTCATGAGATAGAGATGCTGGCAAAGGCGATTCAGAACTGCGGTCGGGAGATCGTGCTTTCCCTTTCTCCGGGACCTGCCCTGATCGAAAAGGCATGGCATTACGAGACCTATGCCAATATGTGGCGGATTACCGATGATTTCTGGGACGACTGGAAGCTTCTGAAGGATATGTTCCACCGCTGTGAGCTGTGGCAGAATCATGTGTCCGAGGGCTGCTATCCCGACTGTGACATGCTGCCTGTGGGGCATTTGGGGAAGGGCTTTGGAGGAGAGAGGCAGACAAATTTCTCAAGGGAAGAGCAGAAGACCATGATGACGCTCTGGTGTCTGTTTGGCTCTCCCCTGATGATCGGCGCGGAGCTGACGAAGCTGGACGAGAGTACGCTGGAGCTGCTGACGAACCGGAAGGTGCTGGAAATGCTGACGCCCGACTGCAGACCCAGGCAGCTCTGCCTGGATGACAGGAAAGCAATCTGGAAGGCATACAATGAAAAGACCGGTTCCAGATATGTGGCCCTGTTCAATCTGGGAGAAGAGGAGGCAGAGCTGTCTGTGGAGTCCGAGGCTGCGGGTATCGGCTCCGGGGATTTGCTGACGGAGCTGTGGACCGGTGAGCAGGCAGCCGTCACCGGGGGCGCGCTGAGGACAAAAGTTCCCGCCCACGGGTGCGTGGTTTATTCCTGATTTGTGTCAAGTTTCATTTCGATTACGGTAAGGCTGTATTTTTTCGGGGTCAGCTCCAGGTGATTTGTGGTTCCGGTTTTGGGAAGGGCAATTGTTTCTGAGACCGGAGCCACATTTTTTGGCGCCTCATATATTGTACCCTTTTTGAGGGTATGCTATGATAGAGGTGCCGGAATGCCTCGGATCAGAGGACATGTCCGAGGCAGAGGAGAGTACATGAACGCAGAACTGCTGGAAGAGTTAAAAAAGATTACGCCGGAGGAGGAACGGCTGCTCTCCGGGGCGGGAGAAATTGAGCGCCGGATTTATATGTCCCCCCGGGGAAATCCCCCTTCCGGGGCCGGCACCGTCCGGGAACAGGAGATTATACCGGGAACGGATGTGGTGGATGCGGCGAAGCTGATGGATGCGGGGAAGATGATACAGGTGCGGCCGCACACCCGCTTTGTGCACTTTCCCCGACATACCCACAACTATATTGAGGTGATTTACATGTGCTCCGGCAGCACCCATCATGTGATCAACGGGGAGGATGTGATTCTGCAGCAGGGAGAGCTGCTGTTTTTGAGTCAGTGGGCGGTGCAGGAGATCTACCCGGCGGGAGAAGAGGATATCGCGGTAAATTTTATCGTGCTGCCGCAGTTTTTTGAGTACGGCCTGGGGATGATGGAGCCGGAGGAAAATCTGCTGCGAAGCTTTGTGATCGACTGTCTGCGGGGGGAAAACAGAGCGGCGGGATATCTGCATTTCCGGGTGGCGGATGTGCTGCCGGTGCAGAATCTGGTGGAAAACCTGATCTGGACCATCTGGAACCGGCAGCCCAACAGGCGCCGGGCCAATCAGGCCACCATGGGGCTTCTTTTTCTGCAGCTGATGAACTGTATGGATAAGCTGGAGACCGACGAAAACGCGGGGACGCCCAGGCTGATGCTGACAGTGCTGAGCTACATCGAGAATCATTACAGGGACGGAGAGCTGGGGGATCTGGCGGAGAGCCTGCACTGCGATATGTGCTGGCTGTCCCGGGAGATCAGGCGGCGGACGGGGAAGACCTACACGGAGCTGGTGCAGACCAGGAGGCTGAGCCAGGCGGCTTTTCTGCTGACCACCACGAATCTGTCCGTACTGGAGGTGGCTTCCCGGGCAGGCTATGAAAACATGAGTTACTTTCACCGGATTTTCCGGGAAAAGTACGGTGTGACGCCGAAAAAGTACCGGCTGTAATTTTTGCAAATCAGGACACTTTTTTTACAAAAGAGTGTCTTTTTTTGCGCCTTTTCTCATGCTAAAATGGGAATAGAAGGATTTTCGGAAAAAGAATAATAAGCTGTGTGTTTCACGACGAAGGAAAGGAGTTGATATTTGGATGGTGCGGTATTATCTCGCAATTGACATCGGTGCGTCCAGCGGGAGGCATATCCTGGCACATCTGGAGGACGGGCGGATGGTGCTGGAGGAGGTACATCGCTTTCCAAACGGTATGGCGGATCAGGACGGCGAAAAGGTCTGGGATGTGGACGAGCTGTTTGCGCAGATCAAGGCCGGAATGAAAAAGTGCGGGGAGCTTGGGAAGATTCCGGTGAGTGTGGGCATTGACACCTGGGGCGTTGACTTTGTGCTGCTGGACCGGGAGGGGAGACGGCTGGGCAACGCCGTGGCTTACCGGGACAGCCGGACAAAGGGCATGGATCAGGAAGTGAACAGGCTGATCTCCGGGGAGGAGCTGTATGAAAGGACAGGAATCCAGAAGCAGCCGTACAATACGATTTATCAGCTGATGGCGCTGAAGAAAAAGAATCCCTCACTGCTGGAGCAGGCGAAAAAGCTGCTTATGATGCCGGATTATTTTCACTGGCGGCTGTGCGGCCGTGCGGCGGCGGAGTATACCGAAGCCACCACGGGACAGCTGGTGAGCCCGGAGACGAAGGACTGGGATTACGAATTGATCGACAGGCTGGGGTATCCCCGGGAGATCTTTCAGAGAATTGTGCCCCCGGGAACCGTGCTGGGCGGGCTTTTGCCGGAGATCCAAAAAGAGGTGGGATACGATTGCCAGGTGGCTGTCCCTGCCTCCCATGACACAGGATCCGCTGTGATTGCGGTGCCCGGGGAAGGGGAAAATGTCCTGTATATCAGCTCCGGTACCTGGTCGCTGATGGGGACGGAGCTTTTGAAGGCAGATTGTTCCGAAGAGAGCAGAAGGCGGAATCTGACCAACGAGGGCGGCTATGATTATCGCTTCCGTTATCTGAAAAATATCATGGGGCTGTGGATGATACAGTCCGTGAAGAAGGAGATCGGGGAGGAGCTGAGCTTTGGCCGGATCTGCGAAATGGCGGCGGGCTGCGGCATCAAATCCATTGTGGACTGCAACGACGACAGGTTTTTGGCCCCGGATAACATGACAGGGGAGGTGCAGAGCGCCTGTAGGGAATCCGGGCAGCAGGTTCCGGAGGGCATTGCGGAGGTGGCCTGTGTCATTTACAACAGTCTGGCCAAGTGCTATGCCGGGACGGTGGAGGAAATCTCCGGCATCACAGGGCAGAGCTACGACAGGATTCACATTGTAGGGGGCGGTTCCAATGCGGAGTACCTGAACAGGCTGACCGCAAGGGAGACGAAGCTTCCGGTTTACGCCGGCCCCGCGGAGGCTACCGCCATCGGAAACCTGGCGGCACAGATGATAGCCATGGGGGATATACCGAATCTGAAGGAGGCCCGGGCCTGTGTGCGCCGCTCCTTTGAAATCAAAATATTCAGGGACTGACAGGAGGACAGAGATGACAAGATTTGAATCTGCAAGGGAAATATATGCGTCCTGCGGCGTGGACGTGGAGGAGGCTATGAGAAAGCTGACCCAAACGCCGGTATCCCTGCACTGTTGGCAGGGGGACGACGTGACCGGTTTTGACCACGACGGCCCTTTGACCGGGGGAATCCAGACTACGGGCAATTACCCGGGGAAGGCCAGGACGCCGGAGCAGCTTATGGCTGACATGGATAAGGCCATGAGCCTGATGCCGGGAAAAAAGAAACTGAATCTGCACGCATCCTACGCCATTTTTGCACCGGGAGAATTTGTGGATCGAGACAGGCTGGAGCCCGGGCATTTTGCAAAATGGGTGGAGTTTGCCAAGGCGCGGAATATGGGAATCGACTTCAATCCCACCTTTTTCTCCCATCCCAGGGTGAAGGATGGTCTGACGCTTTCCAGCCCGGATCCGGAGACCCGGAAGTTCTGGATTGACCACGGCCGGGCATGTATCCGGATCTCCGAATATTTTGCCAGGGAGACGGGGGTACCCTGTGTGATGAACATCTGGACGGGGGACGGCTATAAGGATGTCCCCGCGGACAGGATGGGGCCCCGGATGCGGTATAAGGAATCCATCGAACAGATTCTGGAGGAGCCCTTTGACAGAAGTCTGGTAAAGCCCTGTATTGAGTCAAAGGTGTTCGGCATCGGCGTGGAGGCTTACACGGCGGGAAGCGCAGAGTTCACCCTGACCTTTGCGGCCACGCATGAGGGCTGCCTGCCGTTGATGGACAACGGCCATTATCACCCCACGGAGCTGGTCTCCGACAAGATTCCGGCGCTGCTTTGCTTCTTCCCGGAGATCGCCCTGCACATCACCCGGGGAATCCGCTGGGACAGCGACCATGTGCTGCTGCTGGATGATGAGACCAGGGAAATGGCAAAGGAAATCGTGCGCTGCGGCGGACTTGACCGGGTATATATGGCGCTGGATTACTTTGATGCCGGCATCAACCGGGTATCCGCCTGGGCGGTGGGCTTTCGGAGTTGGCAGAAGGCGCTTCTGGCAGCGCTGTGCACGCCCCATGACGCGCTGCGCACGCTGCAGGAGGAGGCAGGGTTTACGGAGCTTATGGCGCGGCAGGAAATGATAAAGCTGCTTCCTCTGGGGGATATCTGGAACGAGTACTGTACCCGTGAGGGCGTGGTGTCCGATATGGATTTTTACGGAGAGATCAAAAGGTATGAGGACGAGGTGCTGAAAAGCCGTTAAGCGTGGCAAAAAGCACCGTTGAAGGAGAGAAGGAGAACAGTTATGAGCGGAATCTTGGATGTGAAAGCTGTCCGGGACTATATGCGGATGTGTGCGGACGGCGTGGGACTTGGCTGGCATGAGCGGAACGGAGGCAATCTGACCTACCGTATGACAGAGGAAGAGGTGGCACAGTGCCGTCCCTTCTTCCGGGAAGAGCCGGGGGAGTGGACTGCCATGGGCGTTTGGGCAGACAACCTGAAGGGAGAGTATTTTATCTCCACCGGAAGCGGAAAGTACTTGAGAAATGTGGAGCTTGAGCCCCAGAACAACATTTGTATCGTGGAGATCAACCAGGCGGGAGATTCCTGGCGCATTGTGTGGGGACTGGAAAGCGGCGGAAAGCCCACCAGCGAGTTTCCCAGCCACTTTATGAATCATTCTGTGAGAAAGCGTGTGACAGAGGGGAAAAACAGGGTGATCTATCACGCCCATCCGCCCTATGTGGTTGCGCTGACCTATCTTCTTCCCCTGACGGCGGAGGCGTTTACCCGGGTGCTCTGGAAAAGTGAAACAGAGTGCTGTGTGGTATTTCCGGGAGGCGTGGGCGTGGTTCCCTGGATGGTTCCGGGGGGTGCGGATATCGCAGAGGCCACCTGTGCGGAGATGGAAAAGTACGATGCGGCAGTGTGGGCCTTCCACGGTCTTTTCGTGTCTGGCCCTGATTTTGACACTGCCTTCGGTCTGATGCACACCATAGAGAAGGCGGCTCAGATCGCCTGCATCACCCTTTCCGCAAACGGAGGAAAGAAGACACGCCAGTGTATCACGGATGACAATATCCGGGCCATCGGCAAAGAGTTTGGCGTGACCCTGAATGAGGAGATCCTGAATTACAGATCGGATGAAGAGTTGTTCTGAATTTTTTTGGTGCAATTTGGTGCTCTGTGTGATATACTTGTTACACAGGGCACTTTTTTGTGTCGGCCTGTTTTAATTTTGGAGGGATGAGATGTTTGAAGGGGTTAAGGAAGGCGGAAAGATAGATCTGGAGTTTGAGTACGGCTGGTATATGGAGTCTATTGATCTGCATTGCGAGGGGCTGGAGACAAAGGCGAGAGAGGTGCTGCGGGGATTATTCTGCGGTGTGCTGCGCATGGTAACCGGGTATAAATGGCTGGAGGATTGTCCTGAAAACATTGATCTGACCGGGATCAATGTGACGGCTGTGGCCCAGCAGAGCGAGAACGGCAAGAACCGGAATGAAATATTGGGAAGCTGGGATATCATTTACAGCTTTGAAGCATGTGAGGATAAGGCGGCGAAGGTCACCACGTCGGCTACTCTTTTCAGCATTGAAAGGTCCATGGAGCGGTTCGTGAGAGGAAGATATGATCTCAGGGAGCCGGAGGATCTGAGGCGTATTCTGCTGGAGCAGCAGAGAAATGATCTGATCATGAAGCATTTTACGGGGATTGTGTGAAGATTGTTCCGGATTGCATAAAATATGCATTTTCTGCGGGGAGGATACACAAAAAGTGTAGCTTCCCCGCGTGCTTTTCAGGTGCGGAACCGTTTTTCATTGACAGAGATGCCTGTAAACCGTTATTATATAAGAAGAAGGAAAGAGGAGGTAGCGCTATTGAAGAAGAACGAGGGATATTTGAATGATTATGCAGCATTATGCAAAGAGGCTGACCGGCTTGAGCCGGAGATGTTTGACAGATATGAGGTGCAGAGAGGGCTCAGAGACAAGAACGGAAACGGTGTGGTGACAGGACTGACCAACATTTCCAGGATTGATTCCTTTCAGGTGGTGGACGGAAAAAAGACACCCTGCGAAGGAAAGCTCTGGTATCGGGGGTATGACTGCATTGAACTGGTGAAGGGTTTTCGGGGCAAGCACACCGGTTTTGAGGAGGTGGCATATCTGCTCCTGTTCGGGGAACTGCCCACCCAGCAGCAGCTGAAGGAGTTCCGGGAGATCCTTTCCACCAACAGGACGCTGCCCACCAATTTCACCCGGGATGTCATCATGAAGGCCTCCAGCAGCGATATCATGAATTCCCTGACCAGGAGTGTGCTGACCCTGGCTTCTTATGATAAGAACTGCAGCGATACCGGTATCGAGAACGTACTCCGGCAGTGCATCGGGCTGATCAGCGTATTTCCCATGCTGTCCGTGTACGGTTATCACGCTTACAATCACTATCAGAATGATGAGAGCATGTACATACATCGTCCGTCGAAGAAGCTGTCTACAGCGGAAAATCTGCTGATGATGCTGCGGCCGGACAAGAAATATACGGAGCTGGAGGCAGAGGTGCTGGATATTGCCCTTGTGCTTCATATGGAGCATGGCGGCGGAAACAATTCCACCTTTACCACCCGTGTGGTTACTTCCTCTGGGGCGGATACCTATTCGGTTATCGCGGCGGCGCTGTCCTCCCTGAAGGGGCCCAAGCACGGCGGGGCCAACATCAAGGTGGTGGAGATGATGCGCGATCTGAAGAAAAACGTTGCGGACGGAAGGGACGAAGAGGAGGTGCGCGCTTATCTGAAGAAGATTTTGAACCGGGAGGCCTTTGACAGAAAGGGACTGATCTACGGTATGGGGCACGCGGTTTACTCTTTGTCGGATCCCAGAGCCCAGGTGTTCAAGGGATTCGTGCGGAAGCTGGCGGAGGCCAAGGGCCGGGAGAAGGATTTTGCGCTTTATTCCATGATCGAGCGGATGGCGCCGGAGGTGATCTCGGAGAAGGCGCGGATTTACAAGGGTGTCAGCGCGAATGTGGACTTTTACAGCGGTTTTGTGTACAGTATGCTGGAGATTCCGCTGGAGATGTACACGCCGATTTTTGCCATTGCCAGGATCGTGGGCTGGAGTGCCCATCGGATCGAGGAGCTGATCAATATGGATAAGATCATTCGTCCAGCCTATAAGAGTGTCATGACGGAGAGAAAATATGTGGAGATTGCCGACAGGTAAGGACGGAACAAAAGGCGTGGTTGGTCAGATCTTGAATTTTCGCATGTGTTCTGCCAGGGAGAAGGAAGCGTCCGAGACCTCGTCTGCGCTGGAAGCCACGGTGTGACTGTCCTGAGAGAGCTGCAGGGAAGCGTTTGCAAGAGCTTCCGTGGAGGCCAGGATTTCCTCGGTGCTGGCGGACTGCTCCTGGGAGAGGGCGGCGATATTTGTGGCAACGTCGTCCACATGGGAAATCCGGTCCGCAATCTCGGTGAGCATGACATCGGTCTCGTTTACATTTTCATAAATATGCTCGAAGATCTCACAGGAGGAGGTAATTTTTTGGGAGTTGTCCTTTATGTAGGCCACGCTCTGGCCGGTCTGCTGTACCATGTAGGAGACCTGTGAGTTGACCTGGCCGATGATCTGGGAGATCTGTTCGGCGGAGGAAGCGCTGACCTCGGCAAGCTTTTTGATTTCCTCTGCAACCACGGCGAAGCCCCGTCCGGCTTCTCCGGCTCTGGCTGCCTCTATGGCGGCGTTCAGGGAGAGCAGGCTGGTCTGGTCGGAAATGTCTCCGATGATGCCCACCATGGTGTTGATCTGTTCGGTGGAGACCCCCACCTTGTCTACAATCTCCTCCAGCTGTCCCATGGAGTCCACAATGGAATTCATGGCGGCGCTTACTTCCTCCATGTCGGAACGGCCCCGGGATGCCACGGCAACGGTCTGCTGCATGTTTTCCCTGGCCCGGCTGCTCCGCTGGTTGGTCTCGTTTACCACATCGGACAGGGTGGTGGCGTGGAGAGCCAGCTCCTGGACGCCGGAGGCCACCTGATCCAGTGTTATTTTCATATCGCCCATGGAATCCGCCTGGGAATCGGCGGCCTGGTTTAACGTGTCGGAGATCTGTTTTGTGGTCTTGCTGGCGCTGTCCATCTGGCCGGACACGTCTCTGATATCGGAGATTACGTCACGCATGATTTCCACGAAGTTGTTGAGGGAGCTTCCCATGACGGCGATTTCGTCCCTGCCCTTTGCGGAGACTCTCACGGTAAAGTCGCCGTCGGTGATGGCGGTGAGGGTATCGGTCAGGGTCTGCATGGGCTTCAGGGTGACCCGCAGGAAGAGACTGACTGCCACGATCACCAGAAGGATGGCGAGTACGAACACGCCGCCGATGGTGTACAGGAGCCGTGCCAGCTCGGAGAGCAGGACGCTCTGTTCGATGACGCTGACCACGACAAAGGGGGTGTCTTCCAGGAAGGAGATCAGCACATAATGTTCCGTCAGGCCGTCCCTGGCCGTAAAGAGCTCTGTATTTTTCGCGTGAACCTGTGCAATAATATGTCCCATGAAGCTTGCGTTATCATATGTGGAGAGATCGGTTCCCATCAATGCAGAATCACGGTGGGCTGCGATCTGATTTTTTGTGGTGTCGATCAGGAAGGCGTAGCCCTCGTCCATGATGACAATATTGTTTACGGCTGCATAGACCTGATTTGATTTGTCATAGGACATGGACAGCTGCAGTGCCGCGTTCTTCAGATTTCGGCTTCCGGTGGTGGAGAGAATGGAATTCTGAATGGAGATCACGCCTCCCTCCGCCTCCGTCACAAAGGAGTCCTTTGAGTTTCTCAGGAGGGTCTGCCCCACGCTGACAAAGATAACGACGGCGGTGGCGGCGAAGGAAACCACCAGCAGCGGGATGATCAGCAGCAGGAACTTTTTGGTGAGACCAAAGATTTTAGAATTGTTTATTGTATTTTTCTTTGCCATGTGTTCCTCCGGAAGGTATAATAAATTTGGTAATATTGTTAAAAACAGCAAGCTAATGATAGCATATTTTCTGTAAAATTACAATGAAAAATACATTTGAGTGAGGAACGGGTATGGGTACGGTACTTGATTTTCTGAAAGAATACGGCAGATATTCCTTTCGGGAGATGGCAATGACGGAGGTGGACAGTCTCGCCCTCTGCCAGCTCTCCTATCTGAAGTTTGACGGCATGGTGCCGGGAGTAAAGGAGAACGGCTCTTCTGTCACGCTGAAGAGCCTGCGGGAGCATCCCGACTATGAAAAGCTGTTTGCGGACGTGCGGTATGAGCAGGAGAACCGGGCGCTGGTGGAGGGGATGCTGGCCGGGAAAAGGTTCCGGAATCTGAAGCTGAACTGTTATGTGAATTTTATTGAGAAGGAGTGGGAGACCCAGTTTTCGGCCATCACCTTTATCCTCAGCGACGGAACGGTCTATGTGGCGTTCCGGGGAACCGACGAGACCATCGTGGGATGGAAGGAGGATTTCAATATGGCCTTCCTCTCCCCGGTGCCTGGGCAGGCGTACAGCGTGGAGTATCTGAACACGGTGGCCTCCAGGATTCTCTGTCCCTTTTATGTGGGAGGACATTCCAAAGGGGGAAATCTGGCCGTGTACAGCGCCATGAACTGCAGGCCGGAGATTCAGGAGAGAATTGTGGGAATCTACAGCCTGGACGGCCCGGGATTTCGGCCGGAGGTGCTGGAGAAATGTAATTACGGCAGAATCGCGGACCGGGTCAGGAAGATTCTTCCCCATTCCTCTCTGGTGGGGATGCTGTTTGAATCCAATCAGAATTATCAGGTGGTGGAGAGCAGAACCTTCGGCCTCGCCCAGCACGACCCCTACACCTGGCTTGTGGAGGGGGATCATCTGAGGCATGTGGATGAGCTCTGCGAGAGGAGAAAGCGTTCGGACGATACGCTGAACAAGTGGATTCTGTCCCTGGACGAGGAGCAGCTGAGAACCTTTGTGGATACCTTGTATCAGGTCATCTCCGCCTCCAGAGCCGACAACCTGATCGAGCTGACGGCGGAGTGGAAGAAGAGCATGAACCGGATTGTGACCGCGCTCCGGGAGGTGGACGAGGAGACCACGGAGGTTCTGAAGACAGTCATTAAGGCGCTGTTCGAGATCGCCGGCGCAAGTATGAAGGAGGAGATGGCGAAGAATACGCAGAATGTCATTGCCGGGACGAAGGAATTAGTGAAACAAAGTAAGACAATACTTTCCCGCCGGAAGGCCTGATGGCCGTACCGGTGAGACGCTCCGGGTGCCATTGTACGCCAAGGATGGGCAGGGATTTGTGGACGAAGGCCTCCGGGCAGCCGTCCTGGGGGCAGTATTGTACCGCCGTCAGTCCGTCGCCCAGTCTTCCGACGGACTGGTGATGAGCGCTGTTGACGGTGAGGCTGCCGCCGTAGAGGGTGTGCAGCCAGGAGCAGGGGTCGATGACGGTGACGTGGTACTGGTCGCCGTCTTTATATTTGTGAAGCTCCGCGGTGGGCATATCCTGAATTACGGTTCCGCCCAGCCCCACATTGATGAGCTGCATGCCCTTGCAGATGCCCAGAACCGGCTTCCTGTTTCTGAGGCACAGCTCCAGCGCCTGGAGCTGCAGAATATCCAGCTCGGTGTCAATGCAGCGGGAGCCGTGATTTTTTTCCCCGAAGAAGGCGGGGGTGATATCGCCGCCCCCGGGGAGCAGCAGGGCGTCGCATCCGGTGATGTCCCCGGGGTTTAAGGTGACCAGGGGGGTATGTCCGGCATCCGACACATAGCGGACATAGTTTTCGGTGTCCGTTTTTTTTCCAGCGATGGCTATCAGCATCTTTCTTTCCTTTCGCAGTGATCTTTAACTTCAGTATATGTTGTGGTATCGGGAAAAATCTGTTAAAATAGAAATGTTTTTATCATGGTAAAGAAGAGGTTTTAATTCATATGAGATGGAAGTTGACAAAGCGCGCTGTGCTGATTGCGTCTTTTTTTCTGCCGGTGGCGGTGATGCTGGCGCTTTTTGCCGTGAAACGCATTTATCCTTTTGGGGACAGGAGTTTTCTTTCGGGGGATTTGTACCATCAGTACATGCCCTTTTTCAGTGAGCTGCTGCACAAGGTGAAGGCGGGGGAGAATCTGGGTTTTTCCTTTCATGTGGGGATCGGCTCCAATTTTCTGGCGCTGTTTGTCTATTATCTGGCCAGTCCCTTCCATGCGCTGGCTTTTTTGGTGCCGGAGACGTTTCTCACGGAGTTTATCGGGTATCTGATCGTTTTTAAGACAGGGCTGTGCGGGCTGACGGCCTGCTGTTACCTGCAGAAGCACTTTGATACGGAAGACCCGGGGACGCTGTTTTTTTCCATGTTTTATGCCTTTTCCGGTTTTATGGCGGCTTACAGCTACAATATCATGTGGGTGGACTGTATCTGGCTTGCGCCGCTGATTGTCCTGGGGCTGGAGCGGCTGGTGAAAGAGGGGAAATGCACGCTGTACTGTGTGACGCTGGCATTTTCCATCTTTACCAATTATTATATCTCCATCATGATCTGTATTTTCCTGGTGCTGTACTTCGGGTATCTGATGATTGTCTGCGGCGGGAAGCGCCTGCGGGGGCTGGGGAACTTTGTGCTGTATTCTCTGCTGGCGGGAGGAATGGCGGCCATGCTCCTGATTCCGGAGGTGTGCGCCATCCTGCGGACGGATTTCGGGGACATGGATTTTCCGACGAAGGTGGAATCCTGGTTTTCCGTGCTGGATATGCTGGCCAGGCACCTGGTCTGTGTCTACACGGAGCGTGGGCTGGACCACTGGCCCAACCTTTACTGCGGCAGCGCCGTGCTGATGCTGATTCCCATGTACCTGATGAACAGGAAGATTTCCGTCCGGGAGAAGTTCTGTCGGATGGGGCTGGCCGGTTTTTTCCTGCTGAGCTTTTCCACCAATATCCTGGATTTTATCTGGCATGGGCTGAACTATCCCGATTCCCTGCCGGCGAGACAGTCCTTCCTCTATATTTTTCTGGTGCTCACCATGTGCTATGACGCGTACCGGCATGTGCGGGAGTCGGAGGGGCAGCAGATCGTGAACGGATATCTGTGGGCGGTGGGATTTATTCTCTTCTGCCAGCGGTTTGTGGATCATGAGGACTTTGAACTGGGTGTGAAGCTTCTGACGTTTCTGTTTGTCACCATGTATGCGGTGCTGCTGTGGCTGCACCGCACCAGGACGCAGGCGGATATAAGGTGGGGGATCGCTGTGGTGGCGCTGGCGGCGGTACTGGCAGAGTGCAGCGTCAACATGTGGGATACCGGTATCGGCACCACGGGACGGTCGGCCTATCTGGGGCAGCAGGCGGATTACAGGGCGCTCTATGAGCTGACCAGGGAGCGGGAGGAAAGTCTGTACCGGGTGGAAAAATTTACCCGCAAGACCAAGAACGACGCCACACTGACGGGATATCCTTCCGCCAGCGTGTTTTCCTCCACCATGAATTCCCAGGTCATGGATCTGTACACCCGGCTGGGAATGCGGCACAGCAAGGTGTACTATTGCTTTGACGGGGCTACGGCGCTGGTGTCCGCCATGCTGAACGTAAACTATATGTTTGGGGAATCGGATCGGTATGCCTGCAGCCTGTACACCGAGCTTGCATCCAGCGGGGATGTGTATTTGTATGAATGCAATGCAACGCTGCCCTTCGGCTTCTGTGTGCCCGTGGGCTATGATCTTCCGGAGGGGTATGAGTATCAGGCGCTCAGGCTGCAGAACAGCATGGCGGAGGCGTTCGGAGCCTCCGGGAAGCTGTTTGAACGGGCGGCGGAGAAAAAATCCGGGGACGACGTGGTGTTTACCGCAGACAGGGGGGGTATTTACTATGGTCTTCTGACCGCCTCCGGCACAAAGAAGGTGGAGTGCATCGGCGGCAGCAGGGACGAGGAGGTGTTCAGCGATCTGCGGCGGGGCGGTATCCTCTATCTGGGCTATGTGGAGGCGGGGCAGACCGTGACGCTGACCAACGGGGATGAGGAGGACGAGACCCCTTCCATCGGAGTAGACATTTACAGGCTGAATCAGGAGGTGCTGGAGGAGACCCTGGCGCTGCTGGGGAGACAGCACCTGGAGAACGTGGTGTGGAAAAGCGATTTCATTTCGGGAGAGATCCGTTTGGAGGAGGCGGGACGCATGGTGCTGTCCGTGCCCTGGGAGGAAGGCTGGGATGTAACGATAAACGGAGAGAAGACAGAGCCGGAATTGCTGGGCGGCTGTCTCATGGCCTTTGACCTGGAGCCGGGAGACTATGAGCTGGAAATGAAATACCGCCCGGCGGGTGCTGCGGCGGGCGGTATTGTCAGCGGTGTGAGTATTGTGTTGTTCCTGGCACTCACTTTTCGGGGGCGTATCCTCCCGTCACTTCGATCACGTTGTTGTCGGGATCGAGCAGATGAAAATAATGATACCCGGGATGTACCTGGCGAATCTCCGTGACGGGGCCGATGTTTAAGTCCTTAACGCGCCGGTATTCCAGGAGAAGATCCTCCACCCAGTAATTCTGTACGAATTTATAAGGACTTTCGGGGTCGGTACAGTGGCCGCAGAGATTGTCCTCGTTCATGAGGGACAGACATTTGTCGTCGATGTAAAATTCCACGAATTTGTTTCCGCTGCGGCAGCGGCTGTCAATCTCCTGGCCGAGAAACTTCTCGTAGAAGGCCACGGATTTTTCAAAATCTTTTACAATGAGATAAATACTGCCCAGGTGCAGAGGATTTTCGGGGGGCTGCTCCTCACCGGGGGTTTTCAGCAGAATGGTGTCCGTGGAGACACCGAGCAGCTCGCTCATGCGGATGATCTTGTCAACCTCGGGCACGGCCTGTCCCAGCTCCCATTTGGAGACGGACTGTCTTGAGACCTCCAGCAGGTCTGCAAAGCGTTCCTGGGTCAGCCCCATCCGGATGCGCAGTTTTTGGATTTGTTCACCGATTGTCATTTTAAGATTTCCTCCTTTTGGAGAGTATTATAGCCTGATTGGGTGAGGCAGTCCACCAATCCGGCATGGAACTTTTTGCAACTGGCGGTTGCAGGGAATATGTGGTAAAATGTTGACTCGGAAGGGCGTTGAGTCAACTTCTGATTCCATATGCGCTGAAGCGCATGAAATTGTGGTAAAATGTTGACTCGGAAGGGCGTTGAGTCAACTTCTGATTCCATATGCG
>CAJUJU010000027.1:0-21827 GCA_910586835.1 uncultured Acetatifactor sp. | reverse complement strand
CTGAAGCGCATGAAATTATGGTAGACTGAAGAGGAGCGCAGCGGTTCATACAGGGCGCCGAACGAAAACAAGGAGGTATGCTGAATGAAGTACGACGTGATTATTGTGGGTGCGGGCCCGGGAGGAATTTTTTCCGCGTACGAGCTGTTGAAAAAGGATCCGAAGCTTCGGGTGGCAGTGTTCGAGGCAGGGCATTCTCTGGAAAAGAGACATTGTCCCATCGACGGCGACAAGGTGAAGAGCTGTGTGGGCTGCAATTCCTGTTCTATTATGAGCGGATTCGGCGGCGCGGGCGCCTTCTCCGACGGAAAATATAATATTACCAATGATTTCGGCGGCACTCTCTACGAGTATGTGGGCAGGAAAGAGGCCATCGAGCTGATGAAATATGTGGACGGCATCAATATGGAATACGGCGGGGAGGGGACGAAGCTGTACTCCACGGCGGGAACCCATTTCAAAAAGATTTGTCTGCAGAACAAGCTGAATCTGCTGGATGCCTCCGTGCGCCATCTGGGGACGGACGTGAATTTTGTGGTGCTTGAGAATCTGTATGCAAAGCTGAAGGACGACATAGACTTTTTCTTCGACACACCTGTGCGGGAAATCAAACTTGCGGAGGGCGGCTACAGGATCTGCTGTGACGATGGGGAATACGAATGCGAAAAGTGTATTGTTTCCGTGGGGCGAAGCGGCAGCAAGTGGATGGAGGAGGCGTGTGCCGGACTGAATATTCCCACCCGGTCCAACCGAGTGGATATCGGCGTGCGGGTAGAGCTTCCGGCGGTGATTTTCTCCCATCTGACAGACGAGCTTTACGAGAGCAAGATCGTGTACCGCACGGAGAAGTTTGAGGACAATGTGCGCACTTTTTGCATGAACCCCTACGGAATCGTGGTGAGTGAGAACACCAACGGCATTGTCACCGTAAACGGCCACAGCTACGATGACGTGGAGAAGAGGACGGAGAACACCAATTTTGCGCTGCTGGTGGCAAAGCATTTCTCGGAGCCCTTCAAGGACAGCAACGGCTACGGCGAGAGCATTGCCAGACTTTCCAACATGTTGGGAGGCGGCGTCATCGTCCAGCGGTTCGGGGATCTGGTGAGAGGGCGCAGGAGCAATAAGAAGCGGATTGTGGAGGGACTGGTGCAGCCCACGCTGTCTGCCACGCCCGGAGATCTGAGCCTGGTGCTGCCCAAGCGTATTCTGGACGGCATCATCGAGATGATCTATGCCCTGGATAAGATTGCGCCGGGAACCGCCAACGACGACACGCTGCTGTACGGCGTGGAGGTGAAGTTCTACAATATGGATGTGGAGCTGGACGAGAACCTGGAGAGCTGTCACAAGGGGCTGTATATCATTGGCGACGGAAGCGGAGTGACGCACTCCCTGTCCCATGCTTCCGCCAGCGGAGTCTATGTGGCCAGAAAGATCTGCGGAGAGTAGAAAGAACCGGACATTCGCGGATCGGCTGCGGAGAGACCTGTGCGGCCGGAGAGATCTGCGGAGAGTGAGAAAGGCCCGCATGTGCGCAGACGGGCAAAAGGAAGGGAAGCAGGGATATGATTCGGGTCAATTTTTATGATTCGGCGGAGGATGAGCTGCTGCGGTTTGCGGTGATTGTGGCCAGATCCGGCAGCAGGTGGGTCTTCTGCAGGCACCGGGAGAGAGAGACCTGGGAGTGCCCGGGGGGACACAGGGAGCCGGGGGAGCGCATAGAGGAGACGGCCGGAAGGGAGCTCTACGAGGAGACGGGAGCTCTTGTGTACGAGCTGCATCCTGTCTGTGTTTATTCTGTGGTCAGGGAAGGAACCGGGGAGCCGGAATCCTTTGGAATGCTGTACCTGGCGGAGATCGAAAAATTTGAGGGAAAGCTGCACAGCGAGATCGAGGAGATTGTGCTGACCAGGGAGCTTCCGGAGCGCTGGACCTACCCGGAGATCCAGCCCAAGCTGCTTGCGCGGTGTGGGGAGATGTTCCGGGCAGGTAAAGTTTTCAGGGCACAGGAGGAGTAACGGGATGGAAGAAGACAGGAGCTTTAAGGGAAAGCTGGAGAAGGCGTTGCTCTGGGCCTGCACCGTGGCGGCTGGCAGTATCGTTCTGAACGTGGTACATAATGAGCCGTTTAACTGGGACAGGGCGCTTTTGGCAGGGCTGACGGTGGGGGCGTTGAACCTTCTGTGGTCTGTCATATCGGAGAAGCTGAAAGATATTAAGGAGAAGAAGAGGTAGGCCATGCGGATACGGAACGCGGAGGCGTCGGACTGGGAGGAGATTCTGGAAATCTATGCCGGTGCGAGGCAGTTTATGGCGGCCCATGAAAATGGGGGTCAGTGGGGGACGGGGTATCCCCCGGAGGAGCTGCTGGAAGAGGACATGGAAGCGGGAAAGCTGTATGTCTGTGAGGACGGCGGGACAGTGGCGGCGGTATTTTATTTTGCGGCGGAGGAGGATCCCACCTACGGGGTGATTAAGGACGGCGCATGGCTGAGCGACGCACCCTACGGCGTGGTACATCGGATCGCCTCCGGAAGGGCTGTGAAGGGCGCGGCTTCCTTCTGTCTGGAATGGGCCTTCGGGCAGACCGGAAACATCCGGATCGACACCCATGAAAACAACATCCCCATGCAGAATATGCTGAAAAAGAACGGGTTTCGTTACTGTGGAAGGATTTATCTGGAGAACGGTGAGCCAAGAATCGCCTTTCAGAAGGCGCAGGGATGACAGTGGCGGAAAAAACCGAATTTATGTGTCCGGATATGTAAATTAGATGTGGAAAGAGGAAATTAAATCTGTTATAATAAAAAACAGAGCCCGTGGCAGCGGACAGATCATAATATAATACAGTAAACGGGATTCACAGGAGGAGGAGTTATGAACGACAAAAAAATGATCTACAATATCGGCAGGATGATACCTGTGGATGGTGGGAAAAGTCCGGAGGCGGCACAGCTGCAGGGTCGTCTTCGAGAGGGGCGGGAGCGCTTTACCCAGCTTGTGAAAGGTGTGTTTTCTTCTGTCATGAAGATCAGTGCGCTGGATCTGAACCTGCGGGACTGTACCGACAGGGTGTCAGGGGTCAGCAACAATCTGCGCGGCGTGGTGACAGAGGTGGTGGAGACAGCCAGGATCACCGAAGAGAGCATGAACGAGGTTGTGTCCGTACATGAGAGCTTTAATGAGAATATTCAGCAGGTTGCGGAGGCAGCCGCAGAGATAAAGGATAAGATGGGGGAGAGCAGCGAGGAGCTGCAGATCATTGCCGTCCGTTCAGAAGAAACCATACACAATTCCAATGAGATGAAGCAGGATATGGAGCAGTTGGTCAGTGTGCTGAACCATATGACGGAGGTAATACAGGGGATCAATTCCATTTCCGCCCAGACCAATCTGCTGGCGCTGAACGCTTCCATTGAGGCAGCGAGAGCCGGTGAGGCAGGCAGGGGCTTTGCCGTGGTGGCGGAGGAGATCAGAGGCCTTGCAAATGAGACAAAGCAGCTGACGGCAAACATGGACGGACTGGTGAGCAGAATCGAAGAGGCTTCCCGAATGACCACAGCCAGTCTTGACAAGACCGTGGAAGAGATCGATGACATGCGGGTGAATCTCTTTAAGGTGCTGGATAAGAACAGAAGGAATGAGGCCAATGTGATCAGCATTGCCGATTCCGTGACTACCATTGCCGCTTCCGGAGAGGAGATCTTCAGTTCGGTGATGAATGTGCAGGAGCAGATGGGCAGACTGAAGGGACAGTGCGACAGCCTTGAACGTCAGGAGGAGCTGCTGGGAGAGATCACCGTGGATCTGAAGAAAAATACGGAGCCTGTTGCAGTGGTGGAGAAGGAGCTTGACGACACTGCCAAAAAGATAGGCGGTATGGTACAGGATGTGTTTTACATGCTGGATAATCAGTCCTTTATCGGAACGGTTCAGAACGCCATTCAGGCACATCAGGGCTGGCTGAAAAATCTGGAAGGCATGGTGCGGAACCGTCAGTGTACACCCTTGCAGACAGACGATACCAAGTGTGCGTTCGGACATTTTTACTATGCCATGAAGCCTCAGAACAGATCGGTGGCGGCAATCTGGAGCGGACTGGGCGACAAGCACAGAACCTTCCACGGGTATGGAAAGAGCGTGATGCAGGCGATCAAGCAGGGGGACTATACCCGGGCGGAGAAGGAGTACCGGCGCGTGGAGGAGCTCTCCAAGGAACTGATCGGAGATTTCAATAAGATTATCGACCTGACCAGGTCACTGGATCAGCAGAGACTTGCCGTATTTGAGCGATAGGAAAGAGCTGCCGCGCCATCGATCGATTTGATCGCCGGCGCGGTTTTTTTGCAGGAAATTACATCAACACATTTTTCGGGAACAGGAAAAGGAGGCAGGAGCGGATATGAGGATACTATTTATCGGAGGAACGGGAACCATCAGCGGAGCCATCACAAGAAAGCTGGCAGAGCGGGGGGAAGAGCTATACCTGCTGAACCGCGGAAACAACAATGAGGAGCTGCCGGAGACGGTGAAGCTGATTTGCTGCGATATCAGCAATGAGGCGGAAGCGGTGCGGGCGCTGGAGGGCATGGAGTTTGACGTGGTATGCGATTTTATCGGATTTGTGCCGGCTCAGACAGAGCGGGATTACCGTCTTTTTGCCGGCAGAACCAGACAGTTTATGTATATCAGCTCTGCCTCCGCCTACCATAAGCCTGTGAAGGATTACCGCATTACGGAGGGGACCGCGCTGGCAAATCCTTATTGGGGCTATTCCAGGAACAAGATTGCCTGTGAGGAATATCTGATGAAAATGTACAGGGAGAAGGGCTTTCCCGTGACCCTCATCCGCCCCAGCCACACTTATTCCGAAAAGGCCGTGCCCCAGGGAGTGCACGGGGATAACGGAAGCTGGCAGGTGCTGAAGCGTATGCTGGAGGGGAAGCCGGTGATTATCCACGGAGACGGAACCTCCCTTTGGACCATCACCTTCAATCAGGACTTTGCGGACGGCTTTATCGGACTGATGGGAAATCCTCACGCCATCGGGGAGGCGTTTCAGATCACCGGCGACGAGTCTTTGACCTGGAATCAGATTTACGGCATTGTGGCGGACTGCCTCGGGGTGGAGTTAAAGCCTTATTATGTATCGTCTGCTTTTCTGGCTCAGACAGGAGCCTATGATTTTACCGGAGGCCTGCTGGGGGACAAGGCAAACACGGTGGTGTTTGACAACAGTAAGCTCAAGGCGGCGGTTCCGGGCTTTCGGCCTGCAATCCGCGCGGAGGAGGGAATCCGCAGGACGGTGGAGTATGTGCTGTCCCATGAGGAATGCCAAAAGGAGGATCCTGACTTTGACAGATGGTGCGACAGTGTGATTGCAGCGCAGGAAAAGGCAAAGAAGGAGCTGCAGAGAGAATTCGGACTTTGCTAAACGAAAGCCGATAATCAGGGAATCAAAAGTGGGATCGGGCGGAAAATAAAAACTGCCCGGTCTTTTTTTGAGGCCCAAAACTATACTTTCGTTGACATTTTGAAAGAATTGGTTATAATATAAATCATACGTTTTAAAACGAATGTTTTAAATTGGAGGAGTACGAAGATGCCGCCAAAGGCGAAATTTACAAGGGAGGAAATCATTGCCGCCGGTCTGGATCTTGTCAGAGAGGAAGGATTTTCCGCATTGACGGCCAGGGGACTGGGGGCAAGGCTGGGCAGTTCGGCAAGGCCGGTGTTTACGATTTTCGAGGGGATGGAGGAAGTACAGCAGGCGGTGATCGACGCTGCCAGAGCACTGTACGGAGAATACACCGAGAGAGGATTGTTGGAGAATCCGACATTTAAAGGGGTTGGGACACAGTATATTTTATTTGCCATACAGGAGCCGAAGTTGTTTCAGCTTCTTTTTATGAGGGAACAGCAGCAGGTTCCGAATCTGGACGGGATACTGCCCCGGATCGATGATAATTACGGAAAAATACTTGCCTCCGTCAGGGAGGGATATGGGTTGGACGGTGGGACGGCGGAGTGGCTGTACCGCCATCTGTGGATCTATACCCACGGAATCGCCGCGCTGTGCGCTACCGGCATGTGCTGCTTTTCGGGGGAAGAGATCAGCAGGATGATGACAGAGGTGATGTTGAGCCTTCTGGAAAACAGGAAAAAGGAGAAGAGATGATAAGTGTAAGGGAAGTCACAAAATTTTACGGGTGCGGAGAGACCAGGTTTCAGGTGTTGAAGGACATCAATCTCACCATTGAGGAAGGGGAATTTGTCGTCATTCTGGGGGCGTCCGGTTCCGGCAAATCCACGTTGCTGAACGTCATTTCGGGCCTTGAGCGCCCGGACGGGGGAACCATATTTTACGGGGAGACGGAGCTGTCAGTCCTTTCCGACAGAGAGCTGACAGCGTTTCGACGGGACAATGTGGGATTCATTTTTCAGCAGTATTATCTGCTGCCCAACCTGAGTGTTGACAAAAATGTGAGGATGGGCGCAGACCTGGCGCACAATAAGGATTACAGGGCAATGGTGGAGGCGGTTGGGCTGGGAGAAAAGCTCCATAAATTTCCCGGGGAGCTTTCGGGGGGAGAGCAGCAGCGGGTTTCGGTGGCAAGAGCCCTTGCGAAGCGGCCCAGGGTTCTGTTTCTGGATGAGCCCACCGGCGCGCTGGACGAACAGACCGGCCGACAGGTACTTTCCTATATCTGTACGCTTCAGAAGGAGCTTGGCTTTACCATTGTGATGGTGACGCACAATCTGAACATCGCGGAAATGGCGGGAACCGTGATCCGGATGAACAGCGGAAGAATCGCCGGGATCCAGACCAATGAAACGCAGAAGACGGCGTATGAGATCGGGTGGTAGGGGTGTTGGCTTCAGTTGGGAGGATTGACATATGTTAGTGGGAATCAAGGATGGCATAAAGCTTTTCGGTATATCGGTGATGGCGGGCTGTGCGGTGCTGATCTGTACCATGTTTGTGAATTTTTATCTGGATATTCTGCTCATCGAGGAGCTTGTGACTTCGGATGCGGCGAGAGTGTTTTATCAGGCCCAGGTGTCTACTGCCCGGGTGGTCTGTCTGGTGAGCGGAGGCTGTCTGTTGATTACTTCCGCCGTCATGTTGTGCTTTTACATAAAGCATTATATTGACATACACAAAAAAGAGCTTGGCATTCTGAAGGCTCTGGGGTATGCAAGGCTCAGGATTGCCGGGCATTTCTGGGTGTTTGGGGTCAGCATTTTCACGGGAGCGGTTCTGGGTTTTTGCGGGGCGTTTGTCCTGATGCCCCTGTTTTATGAATTACAGAATAAGGATGGGATACTGCCTGAGATTTCGCTGCGGTTTCACCCGGTGATTTTGCTGTGGTTTGTACTCCTGCCCACGGCGGTTTTTTCCGGTCTTGCGGTTCTTTATGCCTGCTTTCGATTGAGAAAGCCTGCGCTGCAGCTTCTGAGGGAGAATCTGTGCGGGGCGGGGAAGGCCGGCGGGAAGGCCGGGGAAAAGGATATCCCGTTTTTGGAGGAGCTGAGAAGAAGTACTGTTGGGACAAAGAAGACACTGGCGTTCTTCATTCTCTTTTCCGCCTTCTGTTTTTCGGCCATGACCCAGATGTCCTTTGGCATGAAGGAGCTGGCAAGCGAAATGATGGGGGTGATGATGCTGGTCATCGGTCTGACACTTGCTTTTATGACGCTGTTTCTCGCAGTCTCGGCTGTGGTGGGCGGCAATACGAAAACCATCGCCATGATGCAGGTGTTCGGCTACTCCGGGCTGGAGTGCTGCAGGTCGCTTCTGGACGGATACCGTCCGCTGGCGTATGTGGGCTTTGCCCTGGGGACGCTGTACCAGTACGGGCTTTTAAGAGTCATGGTGGATGTGGTGTTCCGGGAGGTGGAGGGAGTTTCCGTCTATGCATTTGACTTCTTTGCCATGCTGGTTTCTCTTGCTGTGTTTGCCGTGGCATACGAGGCGGCAATGCTCTTTTTTGGACGGCGGATCGGAAGGATTTCGGTGAAGGAGATCATGCTGGAGTAAAAAAGCTTGCTTTTTTTCCGGGAATACAATACACTCTAAGTGGAATTAGAAAACCAGTGTCATGGAGGCGGAGAAAAATGAGCGTTCAGGAGTTTAAGCCCATCAAGGAGGGCAAGGTACGGGAGATTTACGATATCGGGGAGAATCTGGTCATGGTTGCCACCGACAGAATCAGCTGTTTTGACGTGATTCTGAAGAACAGGGTGGATAAGAAGGGGGCCGTGCTGACCCAGATGTCAAAATTCTGGTTTGATATGACGAAGGATATTCTTCCCAACCACATGATTTCAACAGATGTGAAGGATATGCCCGAATTTTTCCGGCAGGAGCGGTTTGACGGCAACAGTATGCTGTGCCGGAAGCTGAACATTCTTCCCATAGAGTGTATTGTACGCGGATATATCACCGGGAGCGGCTGGGCCGGCTATCAGAAGGACGGCACGGTGTGCGGAATCCGCCTTCCCGAGGGACTGCAGGAGTCAGACAGGCTGCCGGAGCCCATTTATACGCCGTCCACCAAGGCGGAGATCGGTGAGCATGACGAAAATATCTCCTTTGAACAGAGCGTGGATTACCTGGAGGAAAGATTTCCGGGAAAGGGTGCGGAGTACGCCGCAAAGCTTCGGGATTATACCCTGATGCTCTATGAGAAATGTGCGGAATACGCGCTGAAGAGAGGAATCATCATTGCGGATACCAAGTTTGAGTTCGGTCTGGACGAGGCGGGAAATATTGTGCTCGGTGATGAGATGCTGACGCCCGACAGTTCCCGGTTCTGGCCTGCGGAGGGGTATGAGCCCGGCCACGGACAGCCTTCCTTTGACAAGCAGTTTGCCAGGGACTGGCTGAAGGCAAATCCCGGCAATGACTGGACGCTGCCGCAGGACATCGTGGATAAAACCATCCGGAAGTATCTGCAGGGCTATGAGCTTCTCACGGGGAAGCCCTTAGATGAATAAAACCGGAAACGGCGAAAACAGCCGGATGTTATTACCAGCTCCCGGATAAGTTCCGGGAGTTTTTATTATTTCAAATATGGATTGAACGGGGGTAAAGAATGAGAGAGCATAACGGCAGAACATTTGTGGAGGGAACTTTTCACAATATGGAGGAGCTTCTGGAGATTATCCGGGTGCTGCGCAGTCCCCAGGGGTGTTCCTGGGACAGGGCGCAGAACCATGAGACCCTGAAAAAATGTCTGACGGACGAGACGGAGGAAGTGCTTGCGGCCATCGACAACCGGGATGACGAAAATCTGTGCGAGGAGCTGGGAGATGTTTTGATGCAGGTGCTTATGCACAGTGAGATCGCAAAAGAAAGAGGCGCCTTTGACTTTGGGGATGTGGTGCAGAAGGTTTCCGACAAGCTGATCCGCAGGCATCCTCATGTATTCGGGGATGTGAAGCCGCCGGAGACGGAAGAAGAGGCGCTGGAGCTGTGGAAGCAGGTCAAGCAGAGAGAGCACTGAACCGGGGAAGACGGAATAAGCCGTGTGTCTGCAGAGTGGCTTTTGGGAAAAGGGGTATTCTGTAAAAGGCGGTAGGATGAAGGGCCATGGAACAGGGGCCCCGGGAGGAGAACGGAGGAATCATATGAAGGTAGTGGGCAAACAGAGCAACAGCAGAATGTGTATCATCTGCGGTATGGATAACCCAATTGGTTTGCATGCGCAGTTTTATAATATGGAGGACGGAAGTGTGATGACGCCCTTTTCCTATACGGAAAATCATCAGAGCTTTCCGCAGAGAGTCCACGGAGGGCTGGCGGCCTCCATGCTGGACGAGTTGGGGCTTCGGGCGCTTTGGGCGAAGGGAGACGAGAGTGTCTTTGGCGTGACCATGAGCCTGGAGGTAAAGTACAGACGGCCTGTTCCCTATGGGGAAGAGCTGATCGGACGCGGGATTCTGGAAAAGGAAACCTCCAAATTCGCCACGGTCAAAGCAGGCATCTATGACAAGGCAGGAAATCTGCTGGCTGAGGCCACGGTGAAATACATCAAGATGGATGTGGGACAGATTGCGGAAAATGCGGATCCCCATGAGGAAATGTGCTATCTGCTCCGGGATGAGGTGAAGGAGATTGCGTGGTGCGGAAAAGCGGATTGACAAATTTTCGAAACTGTAGTATGATGATGCTTTAAAGCGCAAAAGCAAACCGCTGCTGCGGTGATAAGAAAGGAGCTATGACTATGGCAGATCAGAGCAGGGAGATTCCTTATAAAATATATCTGGAAGAGAAGGAGATGCCAAGACAGTGGTACAACGTCCGGGCAGATATGAAGAACAAGCCTGAGCCGCTGCTGAATCCCGGGACCCGTCAGCCCATGACAGCCGAAGAGCTGTCCGCCGTGTTTTGTGACGAGCTGGTACAGCAGGAGCTGGACGATATAAATCCATACATTGATATTCCGCAGGAGATCCTGGACTTTTACAAGATGTACCGTCCGTCTCCGCTGGTGAGAGCCTATTGCCTGGAGGAAAAGCTGGATACGCCGGCAAAAATTTACTATAAGTTTGAAGGAAATAACACCAGCGGAAGCCACAAGCTGAATTCTGCCATTGCGCAGGCCTACTATGCCAAAAAGCAGGGGCTGCGGGGCGTGACTACGGAGACCGGCGCGGGGCAGTGGGGAACGGCGCTTTCCATGGCGTGTGCGTACCTGGGACTGGACTGTAAGGTATACATGGTAAAGTGTTCCTATGAGCAGAAGCCTTTTCGCCGGGAGGTGATGCGTACCTACGGTGCATCCGTGACGCCCTCTCCGTCGGACACCACACAGGTGGGGAGAAAGATTCTGGCAGAGCATCCGGATACCACGGGAAGCCTGGGCTGTGCCATCTCGGAGGCCGTGGAGGCGGCAATGGGCACAGAGGGCTATCGTTATGTGCTGGGCAGTGTGCTCAATCAGGTGATGCTTCATCAGTCGGTTATCGGCATGGAGACAAAGATTGCCATGGATAAATACGGAATCACCCCGGATGTCATCATTGGCTGTGCGGGAGGAGGCTCCAACCTGGGAGGACTGATTTCGCCCTTTATGGGAGAGGTGCTGCGGGGAGAGAAAAACTACCGTTTCATTGCGGTGGAGCCGGCCAGCTGTCCCAGCCTGACCAGAGGAAGATTTGCCTATGACTTCTGTGACACGGGTATGGTGACGCCCCTGGCGAAGATGTATACGCTGGGCAGCGGTTTTATCCCCTCAGCGAGTCATGCAGGCGGCCTGCGCTATCACGGCATGAGTCCTGTCCTGTCCCGGCTTTACCATGACGGCATGATGGAAGCGGTCAGCGTGGAGCAGACCTCGGTGTTTGAGGCGGCGGTACTGTTTGCGAGAGTGGAAGGCATCCTGCCCGCGCCGGAGAGCAGCCATGCAATCCGGGTTGCCATCGATCAGGCGCTCAGATGCAGGGAGACCGGGGAGGAAAAGACCATTGTGTTCGGACTCACCGGCACAGGTTATTTTGATATGTTTGCCTATGAGAGATACAATAACGGCGAAATGAGCGACTATATTCCCACGGAAGAGGAGCTGGCCGCCGGATTCGCAGGGCTTCCGAAGATGGATTAAAATCGGATCCTGGATAACAGGGTGAAGGCAGGTTTGTCCGTAACGTTGTGGGGTTGACAGTTGCGGACAAACGGGTTACGGACAAACCTGCAGAAAATGATTGCAAGTTATATCGTTATATGGTAATATATCTTTAAAGCATATATTTCTAAAATTCAGATGAAATTCTTTCTTTCTATTTTCACGAAAATCTATGCTTTTAATCACAAAACAATTTAAAAGCAGGAGATTTTTGAAGCTTTGTGACAGAATTCACGCAGACAGCACAATCACATCTGTTTCATTTTTGTCCTGCAAAAAGGAGGAGCAGATGAAAGAAGTAAAAACAGGGAAAATCGCTGTCAACCGAGAGTATAAGAGTACTATGTTTTGTATGATTTTTCGGGACAGGGAAAAACTCCTGGAACTGTACAATGCGGTTAATGGTTCGAGTTATTCAGATTCGGAGTCTTTGGAGGTTGTCACACTGGAAAATGCCATTTACATGAATATGAAGAATGACATGGCGTTTCTGGTAGATATGCATTTGAATCTGTATGAGCATCAGTCAACTTTTAATCCTAATATGCCGCTTCGTGATTTGCTGTATGTGGCGAGGGAATACCAGAAGCTTGTATATAATACTACCGTATATACATCAGTGCTTTTGAAGATTCCGACACCCAGATTTATTGTTTTTTATAACGGGCGTGAAATCAGACCCGGGAAAGAGGTACTTCGTCTGTCAGATGCCTATTTCTGCCGGGAGGACGATCCGGATCTGGAGTTAAAGGTTACGGTTCTGAATATCAATGAAGGAAACAACAGAGAACTTTTGGAGCAATGCAGGACGCTGAAGGAGTATATGCAGTATGTGACATGCGTGCGGCGTTACCATACCGTGTCGGGAATGGAGCTGGAGGAAGCCGTAGATAAGGCAGTGACAGAGTGCATTGAGAACGGAATTCTTTCAGACTTTTTAAGGAGGAACAGGGCGGAGGCTATGAGTATCAGTATTTTCGAGTATAATGAAGCGGAAGAAATGGAAAAAATACGCAAGGTCGAGTATTCGGTCGGAGAAGCGGATGGATTTCGGCGGGGAATACAGCAGGGAATACAGCAGGGAATACAGGCTGTGATCACCTGTTTGCTGGAGGCCGGATTATCGGAACAGGTGATAGTGGAAAAACTGTCAAAAAACTTTGAACTGACGGAGGAGGAAGCCGAAGCCTGTCTGAAAAACACAGGGAAGGGCGAAGCGGCGGGTAGCCTGTGACGGACGCCGCTGCTGCGGATTGTCCCTTGCCCTTTCAGCTTACACTGAGATTGGCATATTTTTTGGGCGACACGCCCACGGCCTTGGTGAAGGCCTTGAAGAAGCTGCTGTAATCACCGAAGCCGCTTTTCTCAAAGGCTTCGGTGACACTTGCGCCTTCGCTGAGGGCGGATTTTGCGATGCTGATGCGCCGGGCGGCGATATATTTTCCGATGGTGGTGCCGGTGGCCTGCTTGAAGATACGGCAGATGTAGGATTCGCTGAGGAAGAAGCATTCCGCCAGCTGCTCCACGGTGATGGGTTGGGCGATATTCTGGTTGATATAGGTCAGAATATCGTCCACCTGATGATTGTATTTGTATTCGCTCTCCGTGGTCTCCGGAGCATTTGAACTGGAGAGGGAATTGATCATTACCAGCAGTTCCATGAAAGCCGCCTGCTCCACGATATCATGGGCATAGCCGGCGGCGGATGTAATTTTGTTGATATAGTAGAGAAAGCGTTTTTGTTGTTCTCTGCTCAGGGACAGCTTGTGCTGGAAACCGGTGCTGCGGCAGGAAAAGCAGGCGTCCAGGTCGGTGTCTGCCGTGGAGAGCCGTCTGGCGTAGTCCGGGTGGACGGACAGGACGATGCGTTCGTGCAGCTGGTTGTCGATCTGAGTCAGTTTGTGGCTCTCATATTGGTTGATGATGAACAGATCTCCGGGCGCAATGGTGTAAAACCGGTTGTCAATAAGAAACTGTTTCCCGCCGGAGATGGAATAGTACAGCTCATAACAGTCATGGATATGCATTTCCATGGCTTTTTCTTCTTTATAGAGATGCGCAACGGAAAAGGTTCTGGTGCGCAGGCAGTTTTCGATTGCTGTTTTGCAGGAGGTTACTTCTTTCATGTTAATCAGTATAATGGAGAAGTTCAAAATTTGCAAGGTTTTGAGAAATATTTGAATAGACCTGGATATTTTTTTCGATTATACTGGTAATATAAGAACAGAAAAGAGCCAAACGGTAAGAGTGTCTGCAATTGATCTGTTTTTGCGGGAAAAAACAGAAAATGAATGGAAATGGCAGTTATTGTATGCTATAATGTAAGCGTTTACACGGTTTGGTATCATTTTGAAAGGAGAGGTGTCAACGATGGAGCTTAGAACAGCAGTATCCCCAAGAGATGTAAAGCATTATACCACAGAGCGCCTGCGGGAGGAGTTTCTGATTCAGAAGCTCTTTGTGCCCGGTGAGATCAGGCTGGTGTACAGCCATATTGACAGAATCATTACCGGCGCGGCGGTGCCGGTGGAGCCGCTTGCCCTGACGGCGGGGGACGAGCTTCGGGCAGAGTATTTCTGCCAGAGAAGGGAGCTTGGCGTGATCAACATAGGCGGTGCGGGAAGCATCACGGTGGACGGCAGAGAGTATCAGGTGGGCTGCAAGGAGGCCATGTACATTGGAATGGGATCCAGGGAGATTGTTTTTGCGAGTCAGAATTCTTCCGAGCCGGCAAAGTTCTATCTGAATTCCGCTCCTGCGCACAGAACCTGTCCCACCGTGCTGATAAAGCCTGAGGGGACTCCCGGGGAGGATGTGGTGATCGTGAAGCCGGAAAACAAGGTGGAGCTTGGCTCTCTGGAGGATGCAAATCACAGAGTAATCTGCAAATATATCCTGCCGGGTCAGGTGGAGAGCTGCCAGCTGGAGATGGGGATGACCAGGCTGGAACCGGGCAGCGTCTGGAATACCATGCCCTGCCACACCCATGACAGGCGTATGGAGGTGTATCTGTATTTTGATATGCCGGAGGATGCTTTTGTCATGCATTACATGGGAGAACCCGATGAGACCCGTCATATTGTGATGCGCAACGAGGAGGCTGTGATCTCGCCCAGCTGGTCCATTCACTCCGGATGCGGTTCCAGGGCATACACCTTTATCTGGGGGATGGTCGGTGAAAATCAGGACTTTGACGACATGGACGGCGTGGCAATGAAGGATCTGAAATAGGTTTGAGACAGAACAATATTTTATATAAGAAAAGGAGATACTAAGATGGGAAATTTCGTAAACAACTTTTCACTTGAGGGCAAGGTTGCTCTTGTGACCGGCGCTTCCTACGGTATCGGTTTTGCCATTGCTTCCGCCTATGCGGAGGCCGGCGCAACCATTGTGTTCAACGATATCCGGCAGGATCTGGTTGATAAGGGGCTGGCTGCCTATGAAGAGAAGGGGATCAAAGCGCACGGGTATGTGTGTGATGTGACCGACGAGGCTGCCGTGAACGCGCTGGTGGCACAGATCGAGCAGGAAGTGGGCGTGATTGACATTCTGGTAAACAATGCCGGTATCATCAAGAGAATTCCCATGACGGAGATGACGGCAGAGCAGTTCAGACAGGTGATCGACGTAGACCTGAACGCTCCGTTCATCGTCTCCAAGGCAGTGATTCCTTCCATGATTAAAAAAGGACACGGCAAGATTATCAACATCTGTTCCATGATGTCCGAGCTGGGACGCGAGACGGTATCCGCATATGCTGCGGCAAAGGGCGGACTGAAGATGCTGACCAGAAATATCTGTTCCGAGTACGGCCAGTATAACATTCAGTGCAACGGCCTCGGGCCCGGATACATTGAGACTCCGCAGACGGCGCCTCTGCGTGAGATTCAGCCGGATGGAAGCAGACATCCCTTCGATCAGTTTATCTGCGCAAAGACTCCTGCCAACAGATGGCTGAAGGCAGAGGAGCTTGCGGGCCCTGCCGTCTTCCTGGCGTCCGAGGCATCCAACGCCGTAAACGGACATATTCTGTATGTGGACGGCGGAATTCTGGCCTATATCGGAAAGCAGCCGGAATAAGGCTCACCAAAGGCGGAATGGAGGATGAAAATGAAAATAGCATTAATTAACGAAAACAGCCAGGCGGCAAAGAATGAGATGATCTGCACCATCCTGAAAAAGGTGGTGGAGCCCATGGGGCATGAGGTGTTTAATTACGGCATGTGCGGAGCGGAGGATCCCAATTCCCTGACTTATGTGCAGAACGGAATCCTTGCGGCAGTGCTGTTGAATTCCGGTGCGGCTGATTATGTGATCACAGGCTGCGGAACGGGAGAAGGAGCCATGTTGGCCTGCAATTCTTTCCCGAAGGTACTCTGCGGGCACATCGAATCTCCGCTGGATGCCTACCTGTTCTCACAGGTAAATGACGGGAACTGTGTGGCGCTTCCCTTTGCCGAAAACTTTGGCTGGGGCGGCGAGCTGAACCTGCAGTATACTTTTGAAAAGCTGTTCTGCGCTCCCGGCGGCGGAGGATATCCTCCCGAGAGAGTGGAGCCGGAGCAGAGGAACAAAAAAATTCTGGATAAGGTGAAGGAGGTGACCCACACGGATATGGTCACAATCCTGAAGAATCTGGATCAGGAGCTGGTAAAAGGCGCTCTTTCCGGAGAAAAGTTCCGGGAGTATTTCTTTGCCAACTGTAAGTGCGACAGGATTGCGGAGGCAGTGAAGGAAGTTCTGGCTTAAGGGCATATGCAGATGCTGACCGGAAGCGAGGCCGGGCGGCGTCTGCATGCTTTAGAAAGGCAGTCCCGGAGGGGACAGAAAGGGGTTATTATGCATGCAGTATTAGAGCAGATCAGTAAGATCGGCATTGTACCTGTGGTAAAAATTGACAGAGAAGAGGATGCGCTGCCGCTGGCAAAGGCTTTGTGCGCAGGGGGACTTCCCTGTGCGGAGGTCACCTTCCGCACGGACGCAGCAGCAGGTGCCATCAAAATCATGACGGAAAATTTCCCTGATATGTGCGTGGGAGCGGGCACGGTGCTCAACGCCGGACAGGTTGACGCGGCGGTTGCAGCGGGCGCAAAATTTATTGTAAGCCCCGGGTTAAATCCCAGAACGGTTCAGTATTGTATCGACAAAGGGGTGCCCGTTACGCCCGGAACTTCCAGTCCCTCCGACATCGAACAGGCCATTGAGTTCGGGCTTGAGGTGGTGAAGTTTTTTCCCGCTGAGCAATCCGGCGGGCTGGCAAAGATCAAGGCCATGGCAGCTCCCTATGTGAATATGAAATTTATGCCTACCGGAGGAGTCAACGCAAAGAATCTGACCTCTTATCTGGACTTCCCCAAGATTATCGCCTGCGGCGGTTCCTGGATGGTTCCCGGGGATCTGATCAACGAGGGCGCCTGGGATAAGATCGAGCAGTTGACCAGAGAGGCCGTTCGGACCATGCTGGGTTTTGAGCTGGCTCATGTGGGCATCAATGCCGCAAACGAGGAGGAAGCGATTAAGGCTGCCAATCGTTTTGCATTCCTGTTTGGCATGCCTGCCAAGGTCGGAAACAGTTCTGTCTTTGCGGGAACAGCCGTTGAGGTCATGAAGGAGCCTTTCAAGGGAGCAAACGGTCATATCGCCATCCGGACAAATTATATCGAGCGCGCGGTAAACTATATGAGTACCGTTCTCGGGGTGGAGTTTGAGGAGCCCAAGCGGGACGAAAAGGGCAAGTATAAGGCAATTTATCTGAAGGAAGAGGTGGGCGGTTTTGCCGTGCATCTGGTACAGAAATAAAAATTTTGCGACGTGAAAGGAAGTTTTAAAATGGCAAAAGTTATTACAATGGGTGAGATCATGCTGAGATTATCCACCCCGAATTTTGAGAAGTTTATTCAGGCGGACGAGTTTGATATCAACTACGGCGGCGGTGAGGCAAATGTGGCTGTCTCCCTGGCAAACTACGGGCATGACGCTGAGTTTGTGACCGCGGTTCCGAACAATGAAATCGGTGAGTGCGCGGTGGCTGCGCTGAGAAAGTACAATGTGGGAACAGGGCATATTGCAAAGTGCGGAGAGAGGCTGGGCATTTATTTCCTGGAGAGCGGTTCTTCCATGAGACCCTCCAAGGTGGTGTATGACAGAGCGCATTCATCCATCTCCACAGCTACGGCTGCCGACTTTGATTTTGATGAGATTTTCAAGGGGGCTGACTGGTTCCACTTTACGGGAATTACTCCTGCCGTATCCGACGCTGCTGCCGTGTTGACGGAGGAGGCGCTGAAGGCGGCAAAGAAGCATGGTGTAAAGGTTTCCGTTGACCTGAACTTCCGCAAGAAGCTCTGGAGCTCTGAGAAGGCTCAGAAGGTGATGAAGAACCTGATGCAGTATGTGGATGTATGCATCGGCAACGAGGAAGATGCGGAGCTGGTGCTGGGTTACAAGCCCGGCAAGACGGATGTGACCAGCGGAGATCTGGAGCTGGCAGGCTACAAGTCCATCTTTGAGCAGATGGTAGCAGACTACAACTTTGAGTATTGTGTTTCCTCCCTGCGGGTGAGCCATTCCGCTTCCGACAACGGTTGGTCCGCATGTATTTATTCCAGAGATACCAAAGAGTTTTATCACTCAAAGGAGTACAGCATTCATCCTATTGTGGACCGCGTGGGCGGCGGTGATTCTTTTGCCGGCGGCGTAATCTGCGGTATGCTGGACGGAAAGAACTTCAAGGATGCCCTTGAGTTCGGCGTGGCTGCTTCCGCGTTGAAGCACACCATTCCCGGGGATTTCAATCTGGTTTCCAGAAAAGAGGTGGAAACTCTTGCCGGAGGCGACGCTTCCGGACGGGTACAGCGCTGAGTGTGTATGAAAAAGAGCCGGAATTTAACCGGCTCTTTTTTAATCCTTTATTCAGTTATTTTTCGTGGCATCAAAGTATACGAAGAAAGTATCACCAGCCGAGTCGTCATCGAAAAGTTCTCTGTAGGAGATGGAGAATTCGGTGTGTCCGGCGGGAACCTCAGCTACGAGAACGCCTGTCCTGCTTTCCTTGGAAGCAAGGGTATAGGTGCCGGGGAGCATCTCTGCACTCAGTCCCTGACCATCTTCGGTATAGAAGGTGAGAGAGAACTCAAATGCGTCATCGGATGAATTGTCGCCCCACTGAATCTGGAAATCTGAGTCGTACATCTCCACTTCTGACTTTCCGGTATTCAGGACGGTTATGTTGGCTACCAGAAGCTCATAATCTTCCGCTGCTTCATAACCCTCGTATGTATCACAGAGATATGCGCTGTTTACGGTGTAATCAAAGAAATAGGTGCGCATTGTGCTGCCGAGCTCACCTTCTGCGAAGCCGTCCTTGTCAGGCTTTACCACATTGGAAGGGCTCCCGCAGGCAGCCAGTGAGAGAGCCGTTACGGCAGTCAAGAGAAGTGCAATTATTTTTTTCATTTCCTTCCTCCATAAAAAAATATTCTGTTTACCTGCAATTCTAGCACTTTTCAGGGAAAAAGACAATTCACACAATGCGGAAAAAACGCCTGAAAAAAAGGAAATTTTGGTACAAATTGATAAAGGGTTTTGAAATAATAGAATCTTAACAGTTTTTCAGGATACTATTAACAGACAGTTAAGGTATGAAGACCGCCGTTTATGTTACTTTAGTCAGGCAGGAAGCGGCAGAAAAATCTTTCGGGCAGCTGATGACAGCAGCCGTGCCGGGAGAATGGGAGCCGAGGAGGAAGGAGATCAGGAAACTTGAAAAAAGTAAAATTTACAGCTGCGGCCATGTGTGCCGTCCTTGTCATCGGACTGTTGGGAGGATGTGGAAAGGAAGACAGAGAAAGCGGCGATTTGCCGGCTCAGCAGCCGGGAAGGTATGTGGAGACGGAACTGGAGCTGCCGGCGGAATGGGAAGAGCAAACGATAAAGCAGATTTTTATGAGTGAAGGTAAGCTTCATCTGTTGTTGGAAGAGAAGAACGGTTCTCTGCTTCAGGAATGGGAGAAGCAGGAAGACGGGTTTGTGGAGGTAACCGGAAACTGGCTGTCCGAACTGGTAGTTCCGGAGGGCTGTACAGATCTGAAGCTGATGCAGGATGAATCGGGAATACAGTATCTCTTTGCCAACTGTACAGAACAGGAAGGCTACAGAGGACGTTTGTGGAGAAGTGACGGGGAGAAGGCACTGGAGATTACGCCGCAGAAGTGGGCTATCCTTGATGAGGAATGGGGATATTATGAGTTTATCAACGGAATTGCGGTTCTGAATGACGGAACACTGACAGCAAACGCCACCCGTTACCTGGATACCATTGCAGGCGGGGACGGCAATGTGGTGGACAGCGAAGAGACGCTGGGAAGCTATGGGAATGAGGTTTTATCGGACGGTGAAAGTCTTTACCTGCTTTCCGCAGATAACACAGGTGCTATTTCCGCAGTGGAGAAAAGAAGCGGCGGAAAGAAAAATGATGGGGAAATCATTCCTCTGGTACAAAACGGGGCAGGTATGGAACTGTGCGTCACGGAAGAAGGAACCTTGTATTCCGCCGGTTCGGAGGGAATCTTTCAGAGAAACCCGGGAGAGAGTAACTGGAAGAAGTTGATTTCCGGATCTGAAACAGATTTTTCGCTTTCCGACCGTTGGTGTATCGGAATGGCGGCTTCCGTGGACGGCGTTATTTATGCCCTGTTCCAGCAGAGCGGCGGATCCTGTAAGCTGAAAAAGTATGAGTACGATCCCGATGCGGTCTGGGAGGTGAAGGAGACGCTGAAATTATATGCGGTGGAGGAGAGCTTTCTGCTGCAGAATGCGGTTGCCCTGTATCACAGAGAGAATCCGGACGTTATGATTGAGGTGGAGTATGGCTATACCTATAATGATAAGTATTCGGATAAGGAGTTGGATTACAATGATATCTATCAGCGGCTGAATACGTTGCTGATGAGTGACGATGCCCCCGATATTCTGGTGCTGGATCATCTGAAACTGTCTTCCTTCTCGGAAAAAGGGCTGCTGATTGATATTGAGGATGTGGTTGGACCGCTGGAGGAGAGGGGAGAGCTGCTGTCAGGGATTACGGGCAGTTATCGACAGGAGAACGGGAAACGGTATGTAGTGCCGCTTCAGTTTGCTTTTGCTTATATCACGGGGCGGGATATTTCGGAGGATCAAATGCAGTCCATGGAAAGCCTGGCTGCTTTTCTGGACGGTAAAAACCAGAGCTATCTGGGGCCTCAAACCGTTTCGGAGCTGGTAGATCTGTTTTATCCGTATTTTTGTGTGGATATTGTAAACGGTAAGGAGCTGAATCAGGAGGTGCTGAGTGAAAAGCTGAGGGCACTGAAGATCATTGGGGATAACTGCGGTATTGTGGCGCAGCATGATGATTCCAACGGCAAAAACGGGCACGGCTACAATATGTGGGATCTGGCCTCCACCATTCGGCTGAGCATTACGGAGGGAAACGGCTTTAACGATTGTATGTTTGCCATTGCAATCACAGATTATATCAAGGGGGAATTCACGGCCTTTGAGAACAGCTTCCAGCCATTGATACAGATGGGGATCTGCGCGAAAAGCAATTATCAGGATACAGCCAGGGATTTTCTGAGGTTCGTGCTGTCCGACGCAGTGCAGGGGACGGATTATTACAGTGGATTTCCTGTGAACGCGGCATGTCTGGAAATCCAGGCGACGGCAGACCGCACGGAAAATTCCGCGGAGACCAGCATTCGAACGGAGGATGGGGGAGAGATAAACTTCCGTGTGGAACCCTATCCCCAGGAGACAGCAAAGAAGCTGCTGGATTTATGCAGAGGACTGAACAAACCGGTGGGGGAGGATGCCAAGATCAGGGAAGTGTTGACAGAGAACCTGGGGGAATATTTGTCAGGTCAGGGGACGCTGGAGGATGCGGTGGCTAAAATCGAGGCGGGACTGAAAATGTATCTGGCAGAATAAATTTTTGAAAGAATAAAATTTTAAAAAATGCATTGACTTTTTGGGGGACAAATGCTAAGATGATACTTGCGCAGTGCGAATGCGGAAGTGTCGGAACTGGCAGACGAGCAAGACTAAGGATCTTGTGGTAGCAATACCGTGTGGGTTCAAGTCCCATCTTCCGCATTGGCTAAAAGTGTGGGAAACCTTGATTTTATTGAGGTTTCCCCATTTTTTGTTACTGGA
>CAJUJU010000026.1 GCA_910586835.1 uncultured Acetatifactor sp. | reverse complement strand
TTCTGTACCGTTGGATTTGGCATCACGCCTGCATCTTCAAACACATTTTTTCCATTTGCTTTCAAAATCTCCATGACTTTATCATAGATACCATTCTTTTTGATCGACCCGCCGCCATACACAAGCTGTACATTCTGTCCATACTTAGGCAGTTCTTCATTCAGACTGCCAAGGGAATCCTCTCCAAAATAAAGTTTCGTCGGGTTACAATACATAAAATTTCCTAACATCGTCTTCCTCCTCGTATTTTAAGTTTATAAATGTCATCTCATATTTTCCGAAAAAAACTGCTCCAGCTTATCGAACGGGATGGCGTCCTTCCCGCCGCCGTCATACAGATCCGTATGGACTGCATCCGGGATGATCAGCAGCTCCTTGTTATCTGTATAAGGGTTATCCTTCACCATTGCGGCATAAGCATCGCGGCTGAAATAGCAGGAATGTGCTTTCTCCCCGTGCATGATAAGGACTGCGCTGCGGATCTCATTGCTGTACTGAAGGATGGGCTGGTTCATAAAGGACATACAGCCGATCACATTCCAGCCGCCGTTGGAATTTAACGAACGTTTGTGGTAGCCGCGATCCGTCTTATAATAATCATGATAATCTGCTACAAAGAAAGGCGCATCCTCCGGAAGCGGATCGACAACACCACCGCCCGGCGCATAGCTGCCATTTTTATAATCCATGAGTCTCTGGGCGTTCATGGCTTCCTTCTTTGCGTATCGTGCGTCTGCGGAATCCTCACCGTCAAAATATCCGTTGGCATTGACGCGGGACATATCATACATGGTGGAGGCAGCCGTCGCCTTGATACGGGTATCCAGCGCTGCTGCGTTGAGGGCGAGGCCTCCCCAGCCGCAGATGCCGATAATGCCGATACGCTCAGGGTCAACATTTTCCTGTACGGAAAGGAAATCCACCGCCGCCTGAAAATCCTCCGTGTTGATATCCGGTGAAGCCATGTAACGGGGTGTACCGCCGCTTTCACCGGTAAAGGAAGGATCAAAGGCAATGGTGAGGAAGCCACGCTCCGCCATCGTCTGCGCATACAGTCCGGCTGCCTGCTCCTTTACCGCGCCAAACGGCCCGCATACCGCAATCGCAGCCAGCTTCCCTTCCACTCCTTTCGGCTCATAAAGATCTGCCGCCAGCGTGATCCCGTAACGGTTAGGGAATGTCACCTTGCGGTGGTTCACCTTTTCACTTTTCGGGAAAGTCTTATCCCATTCCTTTGTCAATTCCAGTCTTACAGTATTTTCCATTTTGTAATACCTCTCTTTCTCTTTCCTTTTCCATTCTCCATACTAAAAAGTCAAGACAGTCAACCCTTTCCTGACTTTCATGCAGGCTGTCCATCAGACCACAGCGATGTTTCCGCAGCGTTTTAATCGCATCCTGAATCTGACCGTTACCATACAGCCTGCAGATCTGCTCAATGGTCTGAGCGCAACAGCCTGCATCTTTTAGATTCTGAATCAGATCATCCGTATGACCGCCTCCCTTCCTGCTATGTCTGTATTATATCCCCTTGATTCTTATTTTTCTAATGGCTATAATTTATATCGTGATATAATTTTTTGGAATATCACAGGAGGACAAATATGGAGCTATGATGTTCTGGGAGGGGATGTTTACTTCGGTTTGGCGGAATCTTACCAGATCAGATGCCTCGCCGCCACAATCAGAAGATTCAAAGAGTCTTACCCTGATCTGCATTATCATATTACCAGCGGCGACACGGAACAGGTTACAGAAAAACTGGATAAAGGTATCATTGACTTTGCCGTACTGGCGCAGGAACCCAATACTGCAAAATATCATTATTTAGAGTTTGCTGATTGAGTTCAGCTAAGCCACACAAGAACTTAATATAGCATATTTTGTGCCAAAAAATTAACATATTCCGCAAAAGAGCAAAATGTAACCGCCTCTGAAGCTTAAAGAGGTTCGTCACAAATACAGAAAATGCGACTGAAAGCCCGCTTCACCTGTCGGCAAGGTAGAGCTGCCCGACTAAAGCCCGACCCGTCCGGCAGTCAGCCGGACAGGGAACGGCAAATTTTTTTATACTTCTTTTACTTCTTTATCTCACATGAGCAAACCTTCCGGTACCATCTCCCCGTATCTGCCCCCCAGCGCTTTCAGCCCCTCTGCTATCATCCGTCCAAAGCAGATGGCTCCCGCGTACCTTAAATGAGTGTTGTCCCGGGACTCCTCCGGGTGCTCCGCATATTCACCCGCCTCAAAATACATATACCAAAGGCGGCTTTTTTCCTCTCCCGCCGCCTCCAGCCCGGCCCGGCTCATGGCACACAGATCCACCAGCGGCACCCCCAACTCCCGGGCAGTCTCCCTCATGGCCTCCGCATATGGCCCATGGGCTCCGGGCCCCAGATGTCCGTCCGCCTCAAAACAACGGCGTTCCAGCGGCGTGATCAGCACCGGATACGCCTTCCTGCCCCTCGCCGCCCGGACAAACACCCGCAGATTCTCCCGGAAGGAAGAATCAGGATCCGTGTAACGGGAAGGATCCTCCTTCTTTTCGTCATTGTGGCCAAACTGGATAAACAGAAAGTCTCCCTCTCCCATATTCTCCTCTATGGCCAAAAGCCGCCCTTCCTCCAGAAAGCTTTTGGTGCTCCTGCCGTTTTTGGCATGATTTTCCACCGTATAGCCCTTCTTCAGAAAAACAGAAAAAACCTGTCCGATCCCGTTCTGGGGAAATGTCCCGTAATCGTTGGTCTGTACCGTGGAATCTCCCGCCCAAAAAATCCTGTTCATCTTCTTGTCCCCTCCTGTCAATACCATTTTTTACAGCCGTTTCTTTTCCTCCCGGCTTTTACAGTTCCTTCAGCTTCTGCTCCAGCATCCTGATCTGCTCCTCCGACATCTCCGAAAAAGGCGAGTTTGCCACCTCCTCCAATGTATACATCTCTCTCTGAAAAGCAATGCCCTTGACCGCCCGGGGGAAATATTCCTCCAACACCTTTCGCGCCTTTGGATCCTCCATGGCCTTCCTCCAGTCGCTCTCCAGGCTCCATCCGGGCCGCATTCCGACAAACTCTCCCTGATATGCATAGGTTCCGGCGGACAGCATCACCTTCTCCTGCCCCAGCTGACGGCAGTGACATTCCTCCGGAAGCCCCAGTCTCGCCCTTGCGCCGAAAGGCACCGTAATCTGCAAGCTCCATTTGTCCTTCTTCTCTCCTGTGACATTCCAGGCGATCCCAAACGTGCCGTATACGGTCTGCAAGGTCAGCTCCACACTGTCAAGACGCGGTGTGATCCGGGGACACAGCTTTGTCAGTCCGAAGCCCGGCCCTTCCTCCGAGGGAGCAATCCCCGCCATATAGCGGTACATCCATGCCGCCACGGAGCCGTAGGCATAATGATTCAGGGAATTCATCCCCTCCGGATTCATGCTGCCGTCTGGAAGCACGGAATTCCACCGCTCCCATACCGTGGTCGCACCCAGATTGATCTCATACAGCCACCCCGGATACTCCTCCCGCAGCAGCAGTTCATACGCCAGATCGTCATGTCCGCAGACGGACAGCGCGGGCAGCAGATAGGGTGTTCCCGCAAATCCCGTATCCAGCTCCCGATTATTCTCCAGCATCTTCTTTCGGAAGTCCTTCTTAAAACGTTCCCAGGCCTCCTCCGGCACCAGACCCATACAGGCCGCCAGAGCATATGCTGTCTGAGTATCCACCGCCAGCCGCCCGGAGGGCGTAAAATATTCCTCCCGAATGGCCGCCAGGATTTCCTCCGCCAGCTTCCCGTAACACAAAGCATCCTCTTCCTTTTTCAGAACCGCGGCCGCCTTCGCCGTCAGCGATGCAGAGTAATAATAAAACGCGGACGCTATATAGAAGGCATCTGTACGCCCGTAGACACCGCCGGGAATCTTGCCGTCCAACGCAAGCCAGTCTCCGAAATGCTTCCCCGTGACCCACAGACGCCTTCCCCCGGCCTCCTCATCCCCGCGCCGCATATACTCCACCCAGTCCCGCATGCTGTCATACTGTCTTTTCAGGATATGAGGATCCGCAAAATGAAGATATGTCTGCCAGGGAATGACTGTGGCCGCATCCCCCCAGGTACTTGCACCGTACAGCTCGTAGCGGGACATGGGAACCACATAGGGCACGCCCCCTCCGCACTTCTTCTGCTCACAGTACAGATCCATGCCGAATTTCTCGTAGAAGGCATACGCGTCCATGTTAAAGCAGGCCGTATCCGCAAAGACCTGGGCATCCCCCGTCCAGCCCATCCGCTCGTCCCGCTGGGGGCAGTCGGTGGGCACATCCAGAAAATTCCCCTTCTGTCCCCAGACGATATTTTCAAACAGCCTGTTCAGCTTCTCATCGGATGTCTTAAGCTCCCCCGTCCGCTCCATTCGGGAGTAGATGACACAACCCGTAAAGTCCGCCGGATCCGGCTCTCCCGGCCAGCCCTCCAGCTTCACATAGCGGAAGCCGTAGAAGGTAAAGTGAGGCCGCACCTCCTTCCTTTTTCCGTCGGAGATATAGACAAACTCCGCCTTTGCCCTGCGCAGATTATCCCTGTAAAAATTCCCCTGCTGCAAAATCTCCCCGTATTGCAGACGGACTTTCGTCCCTGCCGGCAGCGTGTTGCGAAAGCTCACCCAACCCACCATATTCTGCCCCAGATCCAGCACGGTCTCCCCGGCCGGCGTAATGAGCAGGACAGGCTTCCGGCGCTCCTGTATCTGCAGGTACGGGCTCAGCCTGGGCAGCAGTCTCTCCCTGGGAAATTCCGCTTCCCTCACGGCGCAATCGGCCGCATCTTCCGTCTCAGAGCCTTTGGCACGAACGCCTGCCCTCCACTGATCCACCTGCTCTCCGTCATAAATCGAATCAAAGACAATACTGCTTTTCCGGGCCCGCCAGGTCTCATCCGTCAGGATCCGCTCCCTGCTCCCGTCCTCATAGCAAATATCGATCTCCGCAATCACCCCAAACTCCGTTCCGAAGCGGGGAAGGCTGCTCTTCAAACCATAGGGCCCCTTATACCAGCCATTTCCCAAAAGCACCTCCAGCAGGTTCTCTCCCCTCTGAAGCTCCAGCTCAAAGGTCTGGTACTGCAGCCAGGAATCATAGGCATGCAGGCCCGGCAGCAGGAATTCGTCCCCCACCTTTTCCCCGTTCAGCCACAGCTCATAGACGCCAAGCCCCAGCATATACGCTCTGGCCTGCCGCACCGGCTTACGGACGATAAGCTTCTTAAAAATGACAGGATGGATATCCCCCTCCCATGCAGGAACGATAAACCCGGCCTGCCAGGGCTCCTTCGGATCCCGGGAGGTCTCAAACCACGTCGGTTCACTCCAGGCCTCCTCCCCGGCATCCGTCCTCACCCAGGCCCTCCAATGATATCTGGTGCGGGATTTTACCTCCAACGGCAGCACGAAACAAACCAGATTTTCCTGCCCGGCAAGCTCCCCTGAATCATAGACAGGCGCGCCGAATGCGTCGGTCTCAGAAACCTGGTACCGAACCGCTGCCGCCTGCTTTCCCACCGCCTCCTCCACAATACATGAGAGCCGGATTTCCTCCATCCAGAATCCCAGGGGATTCTCCATCCGATTTGTCCGCAATCGTGTCACTTTCATAAATAACCTCCCAAATTACAACCATTATTTTCTGCAAATAAAATTTCCATAAAGGTAGGGTGTCACCCTGTAAGATAAAACAAGAGCGCACCCCCACAAAGATGCGCTCTTACAGATTTCTTCAGCTTTACTCTTTCACCGCTCCGATATTGACACCTTTCACAAAGTACTTCTGCAGGAAAGGATACAGGATCATGAAAGGCAGCAGCGCTATGATGATACATGCGCTCTTTACCGTGTTCTCCGTAGCGGAGCCCAGCGACTGGGGCAGGTCACTTCCCTGCATGATGTTCCTCAGCTTCATCTGGAAGTTGTACAGGGACGATTTCTGAATGTACAGACGGTAGTTGGTATAATCGTTCCAGTAGCTCACCGCGTAGAACAGGCCGATGGATGCCAGCGCCGCCTTGGAAAGCGGGAGCACAATGGTAAAGAAAATCTTCATGGGGGAAGCGCCGTCAATCTCCGCCGCCTCAAACAAGCTCTCGGGAATTCCCTCAAAGAAGTTTCTCATCAACACCAGATTATACACACTGATGGCGGGAAGCAGGATCACCACCGCCAGGGTGTTGGTAAGCCCAATGGCTCTCAGAACCAGGAAGGTAGGAATCATACCGCCGTTGAAGATCATGGTAAACAGCAGGAATCCCGACATCAGATTCTTTCCCGGCATATCCTTCTGAATCAGCACATAGCCCCCCAGTGTGGAAAGCGTCAGACCACAGAAGGTTCCGGCAATGGTGGTGAGGAACGAAATCATCAGCGGTCTGTAAAGGGTCGGATTGGTGAACACCGACCGATAGCCGTCCCAGCCAAACCGCTGGGGGAAGAGCCTCATACCATAAGCCGTCTTCAGATCCACGGAGTCCACCAGAATCTTCCAGATCGGGATGATGATAATAAAGCACATCACAATAAATAAAATCACCAGAATAACGTCAAAAATTTTAATTTTCTTTGTCATGTCCTGCCCCTCCTATACAATTCCGCGTCCGCGCACCTTTTTGCTCAGCGCGTTGCAGACAAGCACCAGGAAACAGCTGATCAGGGAGTTAAACAACCCCACTGCCGTGGTATAGCCGTAATTCGGAATACCGCCGCTGTTGAAGGTCTGGTTGAAGATATAGGTCTGGATCACCTCGGACTGCTTGATCACCGCGTCGTTCTGAAGCACATACACAGGCTCAAACAGGTTCATGACCTTCGCAAGGTTCAGGATAATGACGATGACAATGGTATTCATCAGGGCGGGAACCGTGATATTCCAGACTCTCTGGAACCGGTTCGCTCCGTCGATGGAAGCCGCCTCGTACAATCCCGGGTCAATACTGGATAAGGTAGCCAGGAAGATAATGGTCTGCCATCCGGTCTCCTTCCAGATGTTAATCAAATAGAACACAGGCCGCCACAGATCCTGCCTGCCCAAGAAATAGATCTCGCTTCCCCTTTCCACAATTCCCAGAGAAGTCAGCAGAGAGTTCAGCAGACCTTCCTGCGTAGGAGCCAGCAGCATGGCAAAAATAGAAGCCACCACCACCCAGGAAAGGAAGTGAGGCAGGTAAATGATGGTCTGGGTAAGCTTCTTGAATCTCAGGCTTCTGAGCTCATTCAGAAGCAAGGATACCAACACTGCGGCAAGAGTGGTCAGCAGCAGCTTCAGAATACTGATCTGAAGGGTATTCCAGAAGGCCTGCCAGAAATTGGCCATCTTGAACATTCTGATAAAGTTTTTAAAACCCACAAAAGTGGCGTCATTTACAATTTTATAATCCGTAAAGGCATAGCCCACACCGAACATAGGGGCATAATGAAACACAATCTCAAAAATAAAAACCGGAAGAAACATTAAATATAACCAACGATAATTATACAGTCTCTTTCTCAGGGGCTTTTTGTTCACAACTATTGTGCCGGTAGACTCTTTTCGCTTCATATACTTTCTCTCCAGATTTCCATGTGCCGCAGCCGGCACACTTTTTATGAAATGAAAGAGGGGTGGCAAAACCTCCTGCAGGCCATCCGCCACCCCCACAGTTCAACCGTTGTTTACTTTAATGCGTTCAGGGAGTCCACGATTTGCTTGGACCAATCTGCGCCGCCCTCGGACTCAAATCTTGCAAATTCCGCCTCGATGTCAGCGCCCTGTGTCACCACGTTGGCAATGATACTCTTCTTCAGAGTCATCAGGTCTCCGTTAAACTCGCTCATTTCATCGGTGGATACGATACGATCCTCCTGACGGCTGTGCGCATTGAACAATTCCTGAGAAGCAATTGCAACATCGGGAGATGCCAGGTTGTGAGTAGCCTTGTACTCGTCGCTGATTCCCACATCCAGTGCCAGGCAGTCAAAGGAATAGGACGTACCGGGATTCTCTCTGCTGTCCAGACCATGGATCTGGCCCGCTTCATAAGTAACTCCGTTCACTTCCTCAGCCTCCTGAGACCAGTGAATGCCTTCTACGCCGAACAGCCACAGTGTCTGCAGGTCGCCGCCGTCAAACATGCCCTCAAAGAAATACTTGAACACGCCCTCGGGATTCTTGCAGGCGTTTGTGATGCAGTAGCCGCCGGTGGAACGGTCGATATAAGTACCTACCTCTGCAATGGGAGGACATGCAACCAGCTCAGGATCTCTCTCGTTGACAATCAGGTTTGCTCTCAGGTTATCCGCCCATTTTCCTGCCCAGTAGGTAAAGATACCGGTCTTATTCTCGTAAAACTTGTTGCGGACAGCCTTGGTATCATTGGTCAGAGTCTCGGGATCAATGTAACCTGCCGCATATGCATCCCGCAGTCTTTCAAGCGCTTCCTTCATTGCGGGCTCGGTAAAGCCGTCCACCCAGTTACCGTTGTCATCCAGATAGAAGCTGGGATATGCGTCCTGATAGAACTCAGGCAGATAGTTTACCCAGGGTGCCTCGGGTCCGATGAGACCTGCAGCAGATACCGCATAGGTGTCGCCGTCCACGCCGTTGCCGTCGGGATCGCCCTTGGTGAACGCCTCGCAGACAGCCAGGTACTCTTCGTAGGTGGTGGGAACATCCAGCCCTACATTATCCAGCCACTGCTTCTTGATGTAGGTAATGGCTCCGTTTCCTCTGCCTCTGGTCAGACCGTAAAGTCTGCCGTTCAGCATCAGGGACTCTTCCACGGCGATATCGCTCTCGCTCATGTTCTTCTTAATGTCGGAATTGTTCCACGCGTCGGTCATATCCCACAGAACACCCTCGGATGCATAGCTGGAATAGTAAGTGGAATTCAGCAGAATGACATCGGGAATCTCATTTGCCGCTATGGTCTGGCTCACGGAATCATAATAGGTAGCATGATCCGGCTGAATGATCTCCAGCTCGATGCCGGTCAGCTCCTTGAATCTCTCCGCCCATTCCTTCTGTGCGTTGGGCTCGGTATAGAAGGTTCCGTCTACCATCAGCGTGATCTTCTCCGGCTTCACCACCTCGGCAGAACCTTGGCTGTCGCCGCCCTGATCGCTATCCGCGTCAGATGCCCCCCCGTTTGGCTGTTCTCGTTCCCGCTTCCGGAAACAGGCGTGCTGCCGTCGTCCGCAGGGGCATTTCCGCATCCTGTCAACATAGCAGAAAGAATAAGCGTAGACGCAAGCAACATGGAAACTACTTTCTTCTTCATAAATGAAAAATCCTCCTTTAAAAAATTATATTAATTCCCCCGAAACCCTCTGGGCTACGAAAGGAGATTAACCTGTTCCGACTGCCGGTCAGCTCTGCCCTGCGGCAAACAGCGCCAGCTTTGCGTACATATCCTCCAGGATCAGCCTGGAATCCACACTTCGATAGACCCGGATGGGCCTGTTGCGCTGGTCAAAATAATAGGCAGCGTCCCCCGTTACATGAGGCGCCTGCTTCCATTCGTAGGAAAACCTGTCCTCATACAGAATCAGCCCCACGGACGGGGAATCGCCCAGCACCCATGTCTCTCCCGTGCGGAAAGGGCTTTTGCGGGCGCTCTCCGAGAGAGAACACTCCACCAACTGCTCAAAGAGATACCTTCCGATCTCCCCGCAGGGACGAACCCGATACTCCAGCTCCGCCAGAGATACCGGCATCATCTCATACACATTCTTGGGCACCTGCCAGACTTCCAGATCGGATCCGAAGATCACATTGCAGGCCCTGATATCGTTTCCCAGATTGAATTCCGGACCGCCGTGAGGATACGGGCCGCCGCCGATCCAGATCACCTTGATCCGTCCGGCAATCCGGGGCTCCAGCAGATAAGCCGCGGCGATATCCGTCAGCGGGCCCATCAGCGCAATATAAAGCGGCCTGTCGTCCGCCTTCATGGCTTCCCGGATAATCAGCTGCACACCCTCCGAGGCTTCCGGCTCTCCCGTCTGATCCAGGGATTTCTCACAGCCATGAAACAAAAGCCCTTCCTTGGAAAACCCCATCTTATCCAGCAGGACTTCCATCTCTCCATAGCTGCGCTCCATGCTGTCCGGCAGTCGTCTGCCGAAATGAGCGGCCACCATACCGACCACATCAAACTTCGGGCTGAGCAGCCCGTGCACAAGAGCAAACTGATCGTCCGCCTCATTCTTCGCATCCGAGTCAAGAATAACCCTGACCTGTTTTTCCGCAGGCACCTCAAACGCATACTGCCGATATACCATGTCTGCTCTCCTCTGTCAGTCGCCAAATCATATGTAAATGCTTACATTTTTGCTTATATTTTATGTAAGCGGTTACATTTCTGATTGTTATTGTAACACATCTCTCTATAAAGTGCAATATCAATCGTCAAATTTGCTCATATTTTATGTTTTCCAAATAAATCCGTTGTGCATATAGAATACTGTCTCTCCTTCTCGCCGCAAAACGAGAGTCTCTTATGGTAATTTTTGAGATGGAATCCTCCTTTTGCGAAAGCCCTTCCACGCAAAGTGCCAGCTCTGCTCCCAGGCAGACAATCCGCTCCAGCACTATATCCCGGAAGTATGGAATGTCCTCCTGCACCAGCGAAGATACCGTCTCCGGCTTCTCGTAGCCCAGGGTATATTTCATGGTAAAGATTACGGCTTCCCTGACAATATTCGTCATGCGGATATCCTGGATCAGGATATCCTCCACCACGCCGCCCCTGCCGTAAGCAGACTTAAACCGGATCCCCACGTCGGTTCCCAGAAAGCTGCAGTTGCGCACCCGCACATGTCGGACACCCCGGGACATTTCGCTTCCCACCACGAAGCCGCCGTGCCCGTGAAAAACAGTACAGTCGTGAATATCCACATACTCTGTGGGAAACTCCAGCCTGCGTGCCTCCGCCCCCTTGCCGGACTTCAGGCAGATGGCATCGTCCCCAACGTCGAAGGAGGTATGTGCGATTTCCGCGTAGCGGCAGGATTCCAGGTCGAGGCCGTCACCGTTCTGGGCGCAATAGGGATTGCGGATCACTGCATTTCGAACCGTCACATGCTCGCAGAAGCAGGGATGCAGGTTCCACGCAGGAGAATTCTGCAGCGTCACGCCCTCCACCAACACCCGCCTGCAGCGCATAAACTGCACCATAACCGGCCTGTAATAGTCGTACTGCTGTGCCGGATCCTCACAGGGAACGCCTGCCGCCCCCGCCCGGGCAGATGCCGTGGGAAACCAGATCTGCCCGTCCTCCGCACCCAGAACATGTTCCGACTGACCCATAAGCCTGCGCCACTCCGTCTCCGTCACCTTAAAGCGCTTTACCGGCCGCCACAGCTGCCCGCTGCCGTCTATGATACCGCTGCCCGTTATGGCCACGTCCTCCGCATCCTCCGCCGACAGGGGAGATACCGTGCGCAGCGCCCCCATTCCCTCAAAATCCGTCCGAACAAGGGGATACTCCTCCTGCGACTTGGAAAACAGAAGCACCGCCCCGCTCTCCAGGTGCAGATCAATCCTGGAGTGCAGCCGGACAGGGCCTGTGTACCAGATTCCGGCGGGAAGGATTACCCTTCCGCCTCCCGCCTCCGCGGCCCGGTCTATGGTCTGCTGAATGGCCTGCGTGTTTTTCCCCATGCCGTCCTTCAGCGCTCCTTCTCCCGGCACCACAAAGCTTCTGTCGGGAATCCGGGGAAGCAATACCTGAAAACCGCCCTCCCTTTCTGCCGGGTCATTTTTTCTCCTGTCTGTACCGGGATCCTTTTCTGATTTCTGCACTTTGATTTCCTCCGTTTCCGTGATTCGGCCCTGCGGGGCCGCCACTTCTCGTCACCTGAATTTCTCGTTCTCTTCGTCAGAGCAGCCAAGCAGCCGCTCCGCGTTTTTGTAAAAAATCAGCTCTCGCTCCTCCTCCGATATGGGCTCGTGCATCACTGCCTGCACATACATCCGGGGATTACAGATGGGATAGTCCGTCCCGAACAGGAACCGTTCCGCTCCCACCTTCTTCGCGCCGTAAGCCAACATGCCGTAACGGAACAGCCCCGTGCCGGACAGATCCAGATACAGATTTTCATATTTTGCCATGCGCTCCAGATGTTTTTCATAATACTGCCGCTCGCCGGGATGTGCCGCCACAAAGATCACTTCCGGATGGGCGGCAACCATTTTTTCCATCTCCTCCTGCTCTCCCAGGACGGTATGGTAACTGACGATCATGTGATATTTTCCCGCGGTCTTCAGAATCTCAGAAAAACCGTCGCAGGAATAATCCTTCCATCCATGCATATAGGGCACCAACTCCCCGATCAGCCGAAACCCCTTCTCCTGCATGAATTCCATCTCCCGGCAGGACTCCTCCACATAGTCCGGGTGCACATGAAACCCCGGGGTGTACCAGGTTCCAAACCGCTCCTTCAGCTCCAGCGCTTTCCGGTTCAGCTCCCGGAAATACGCAAAACCCTTTTCCGGCGCATACGGCGTCCTGGCAATCACAGAACCGCAGATATGACTGATCCCGCAGCCCCGCAGATCCTCCCCGGCCTGGGTGGGTGAAGGAGAAAAGCTCTCCGGAAACTTGCCGATAAATTCCTCCTCCGTAAGGTAAGGGTGTAAGTGAAAATCAATTATCTTCATATCCGCTTCCCTCCCTGCCCCGGGTGCTCTTTTTCAATACCAGCACCCAGTCGTTGGCTCCTTCCCTTCTGGCAGCCGGGCCAAAAAGCCTTTTCTCCTGCCCCTTCAGGGTGTCGATATAGCTGTAGACACCGCTCCGGGGATCCATCCACCAGGCGTCCATCTCCTTATCCTGATAGCGGGTCAGATCCAGCAGAAACTCATCGCCGCTGTAATCATAGCAGAATACAAAATCCTCCCCCGCAAAAACGCTGATTCTGTGATAGCGCTCCTTCTGGCCAAAACGGAGCATGGAATCCTCCGGCCTTCCCTGCACAAAGTCCACGCTTTCCATCAACTCCTTCAGATATCTCATCTGGCCTGCGCCGGGATGATGCAGGGCATCCTTCCAGACCTCCCGCACACCATAGGAACCCTTTCCGGTCAGATCATCGCAAAACTGCATGATGGCATTGCTGCCGTAGGTATGCCCTGCGGCCCCGGCAAAAGCGGCCCAGTAGGCATAGCGCCTGACGTCCCACTCCTCCCAGAAGGGATTGCGGGGATTGTGAAGCCCCTGGGGAATCCCCTCATAGGAGGGCTCTCCGTCCAGTGTGGGCTTATCCCTTTCATAGCCGTGATCCCGCTCCACATATCTCCAGTTATCCTCCCCGAAGAAGGTCTCCTTCTCCCGATTGTCGTCCCACTCTCCCAGGCTGGCCTGGTCATAACGACGGTGGCCCGACTGGAACATGTTGAAGTCCAGCCAGGGCTCCTCATGGAACCAGAGGGAGGAAGAGGTTCGCCCAAAGGGATGATAAGTGACCAGCCGATCCGGGTTATAGCTCTTAAAGATCTCTCCCTCCCTGCGGAACACCTCCTCCCCGGCATCGCCCCGGACATCCCCTCCTAAAATCCAGATAATATTCGGCGCGCTCTGATAGCGCTTCCCCAGAAACGACGCATATCTGTCCACATTCTCCCTGTTCAGAATCCCCTGCTTGACAAGGGACCCCCACGCCGGAAGCAGGCCCAGATACAACCCTGCCTCTTCGGCCAGTTTTACCACCCGATCCACAAAACACCAGTACTCCGGCTTTGTCACATCCTTTACCCCGTCCGCCAGGGAGGAATTTACCTCCTTCCCCGGAAGCGTGTGGGCAAGCACGGTCTGAATGACGTTAAAGCCCTTCTCCTTCCGGTTGCGCAGATAGATCCTGATCTCTTCCTCCCCCAGCTTCTGCAACATCAGCCAGGCCGTGTCCCCCAGCCAGAAGAAGGGGCTCTCCCCCTCCATCAGGTAGCGGCCGTTCCCGCTGACATGTAATGCGTCCCTGCTCCAGGTCTTCATATCCTCGTCTCCTTTCTGACATACCGACTCCGTCGGCGTATCCTCCTGCCCCAGGGAGCGGAAGCTCCCGGAGCCAAAGCTCCCCAAAACGAAAGTTCCGGGAAGAACACTGTCCCTGCATTCTTCCCGGAATAAGCTTTACACACCTTCGTAGGCAGCCGCCAGCTTCAGCAGGGGCCCCAGCCCCTTTCCGTCATTCTCCACAATGGGTTCGCTGAAATAGTAATCCAGCGTACCGTTCCGCCTGGTGTTATCCTCCGGCCCAAGTCCCGATACCGCATTGCACCTGGTCAGATAAAGTCTGCCGTCCCGCTGGCTCAGGAACTGCTCCCTGATGCCTGCCACCGCTCTTTCCAGACGGGGGCGATACTTTGCCTCCTCCAGATACCCCAGCCGGATTCCCTTCTCCATGGTGTAGGCAAACTGACAGGTACAGGTGGCTTCTCTGTAATTGTCTTCCCGCCTGTTATCCAGAACCTGATACCAGCAGCCCGTCTCGTCCTGGTATTTCACCACATTCTCCATCAGCTTGTTCAGGAGCGCAATCAGCCGGGAACGAACGTCCTCCCTGCTCGCCGGGATAAAGTCCAACGTGTCCGCCAGCGCCATGGAATACCAGCCGCAGGCTCTCCCCCAGATATTCATGGATCTGCCCGTACAGGGATCCGCCCAGAAAGCAGCCTTTGACTCGTCACAGGCATGCACATACAGACCGCACCTGGGCTCGTAGGTCTTTGCCTCCGCCGTGGTGAACTGATTGAGAATGTCGTCATACCAGTCCTCCCGCCCAAAGGTCTGCGCATACTGTGCCCGGAAAGGCTGTCCCATGAACAGGCCGTCCAGCCAGATCTGATTGGGATAAATCTGCTTGTGCCAATAGGTTCCCGACTCCGTCCTGGGCTGAATCAGGGTCTGCTCCTCCAGATGCTCCATGGCGATCCGAAAACGCTCCTCCCCCGTCTTTTCATATAGAAAGAACAGGTTTTTTCCGCAATTGACATGGTCGATATTCTTCTCCTGACAGTCATAATTCCGGATCGTTCCGTCGGGCAGGATAAAGTAATCGAAGTACGCCTTCAGATACTCGTAATACTTTTCCTCCCCTGTCTCCTGATACAGCCTCTCCATGCCGGTCAGGAGCAGTCCCACGTCGTAGGACCATTTTTTGCTGATCAATCCCGGATGTTCCTCCATCACGGTGTCCGCAATCCTCTTTGCTTCCTCCAACAGTACCTTAGCCATGTAAACCTCCTTCTATATCTGTTATCCCTTTCAATATATTATAGAAATTGTAGCATGTCAAGGCACACCTGAAGAAAAGACAGGGATGCAGTCATTCAGACCACATCCCTGTTCTCCTTTTCCACCGCGTCGAAAAAGCCCCGGAAAAGCGAAATCCTCCTTCCCCAAAAATACACCCCCGCTCCCAGGCATCCCCCTGCAAAATTCAGGATCAAATCATCCACATCTACGCTCCTGCCGATAAACAGCTGACTGAACTCAATCAGAACGGGCAATGCAACAGAAAACAGAATCACACGAAGAAGACTCCGATTCTTCTTCCACAGAAGCGTAAGACCAAAGCCCCAGGGCAGGAACATCACCACATTTCCCACAATGTTAATCAGAAAAAGCTCCAGGGAAAAATGTACAAAATAAGCGCATATGGTGCGGAAGGGAACCAGGTTGATCCCCAATCCTGACCGGATTCTGCCCACCGCAGACTCCGCCATCCCCACAGGGTTCCCATACTCCCCCTCCAGCGCAAACGCAAGCAGCGCCAGAAGATACGCATAAAAGATTCCCTCCGTCCACACCCTCACCCGCTCTTCCTTCCCGGGTCTTTGGTACAAAAGCCACACCGCCAGCCCTGCCAGCATCATTGCGCAAAGCCTGAAAAGATACCTTGCCATTTTTCCGCATCGTCCCCTTTCGTTGAAATCAGGTATCAAATGCTGTAGCGGTTTTCCGGTACATATTTCTCCGATTATTCAAAGTGTTCCGTATTCCCTGATCCGGCAGGACGCTCCAGAATCCGCACCGAATAACCGGGCAGCTTCAGACTGTCCCCGGCGCCGATCCTTTCCCCGCTCTCAAAATCCGTCAGCTTCTCCTCCACCGTCACAGCCACATCCTCCGGGTTCCAGTTCTGTACAAACAGATAATCCGTTTCCTTCCCTGTCCGCACTGTGACTGTCACTCCCTCCGGCAGAGCCGCCTTCATACAGGGAACTGCTCCCGCTGCAGGGGCCGTCTCCAGGTAGAAGTCATACAGGAAATCCATGCCAGTATGCGCCGCGATATAGTACGCCTTTCCACGGCCGGACTCATTCACCGTAAGCACCGGTTCACCCGCATAAAAGTCCTCCTGATACCGGGCCAGCACTGCCGCGGATGAGGGATGGATCCGCTCACAGAGCTCCGTCAGCACATATTCCCTGTCGTTCCACACCATATGATTGCACTGCCCGTCCCACAGAGCGTCAATCTCCTCCCGGTACAGGCCGAACACCTCCGTCAGACCGTGGGGAACCCGGCCCTCAAAGCAGAGATCGTTTTCGTTCACCAGTCCGGTCTGATATGTGCCCACCAGGGTTCCTCCCCCGTCCACAAACGCCTTCAGCCGCTCCGCGATATCCCCCTTCAAGAGATACAGCATAGGCGCGATCACCAGCCGATACTCCTCCAGAGAGCAGTCTGAACTGATTACATCCGCGGGAATCCCCAGCTTCCAAAGCGCACCGTAATGTGCCTTTACCGTCTCCAGATAATGAATGCCGTCGTTGCGCGGGCCGCGGCTGTCCTCCAACGCCCACCTGTTTTCCTGATCAAGAAGAATTGCCGCCCTGGGACGCACCAGGCTGCCGCAGATTTTTTCCAGGCCCTGCAGCCGGCTGCCCACCTCCGCCACATCCCGGAAAACCCGGGTATCGTCGGTGGCATCATGATCCAGCACCGCGCCGTGAAACTTTTCGCTCCCGCCCCGGCCTTTCCGCCACTGGAAGTACTGGACGGAATCCGCCCCGTGAGCCACGGCCTGGAGACTGGAAAGCATATGCATACGAGGGCGCTTCAACCGGGAAAAACGCTGCCAGTTGGTAGCACTGGGTGTGCTCTCCATCAGCAGAAAAGGTTTCCTGTCCTTTTGAATACATCTCATATAGTCCGCGGTGCAGGCGATCTCCACAGCGGTCTGCACATCGCTTTTCTCCCCGCTGTGCCACTCCGGATAGCTGTCCCAGGAAGACAGCTCCAGTATATCTCTGAAATCCGCGTAGTCCAGCCCGTCATAAAAACCCATCAGATTGGTTGTCACAGGCAGAGATGAGCCGCCCGCTTCCAGCGCCTTCTTCTCCCAGGCACAGAAATCCGCCGTCTGACGGGAGCAGAACCTGCGCCAGTCCAGATTCAGTCCATGCGTATCGCTTTCTCCCAGAGGAGAAGGCGCCTGCACATGCTCCCAGCAGTCATAGCGATGGCTCCAAAAGGCCGTCCACCACTGTCTGTTCAGTTCCTCCAGACTGCCGTACTTCTGTTTCAGATATCCCCGGAAAGCTTCCTGGCACTTCTCGCACCAGCAGGCTCCTCCGTACTCATTGGAAATATGCCAGGCAATCACCCCGGGGTGCCCCGCAAATTTTTCTGCCAGGCGCCTGTTCATTTCCCATACCTTTTCCCGATAAACCGGGGAGGTGTAGCAGTGATTGTGCCTCTCCCCCATCAGCTCCTTCTGTCCCTCTGCCCGCACCCGCAGCACTTCCGGATAACGAAAGGCCATCCACATGGGACGCGCCCCGCTGGGCGTAGCCAAAATGGTGTGGATACCGTTTTCATAAAGAGTCTGAATACGCTCCTCCAGAAAAGAGAAATCGTATTTTCCTTCCTCCGGCTCCAACGCGGCCCAGGCGAAGATTCCCAGAGACACCACATTAACCCCGGCTCTCTTCATCTGCCGGACATCCTCCTCCAGAATATCCGGGCGGTCCAGCCACTGATCGGGATTGTAGTCCCCGCCATGTAAAAATTTTCCGTGCAGAATACTCATCTTTCCATTAACCTCCTGTTTTCCTGCCTGCCGTCTGTACGGATTCTGCGGCAGTACGCCTCGCAAAATCTGCCGGTCAAACGCAGACAGACTGACTTACCAAGAATTATACCTGCCCGGAAGCCCCTTGACAAGAACACTCTTCTATTTGTTCTTTCTACTCAGATTCTTTATTCCCAAATCAGAGCAAGATATGTTCCGTATAAATATCCGGTGCCTGTTGACCGCATAAAGAAAAGGCTTTCCTCTCCCCTGTTGCACACCGTGCGTGTCACACTTCCGTCCCCGCTCTCCCACTCCGCCAGCAGATACGCCGTTTCCTGCGGTATCTGCAGTTCCGACTGCTCTCCTTTGCAAACCGCTTTGAGCTGCTCTTGGTCCAGCTCATCAATGATCCTGTTTCTCTCATCCAGAAAGAGAATTCCGACAGGTTCATCACTCTGCCTGCAAGTGACATGCACGGTAAAGCTGACCTTCTGCGACTGTACACGATCACCGTCAGGCAGCGGCCCCCACAATCCGGATGCCCCATCCCGGCTCTTTTTCTTCTCCCAGGAAAGTGTCTGAGACATGGACATCCCATCCGTCATCACCGCTGACAGCGAACTTCCGGGCATCAGGTAAATTTCCCCGTCCGACGTCTGATAGACAGGATTCATATAAAATTTCCCCACCCCGTCTGTCTCCTCCACATAAATCGCCGCTTCCATGGAAACCGTCCCGTCCCCCGTGGTCAGATGAAGTTCCTGAAAAATTTCTTCCTGGAAAGAATACCCGGTAAGGCTCTGTTGATCCTCATTCCACAGATCAATGGAATAAATTCCAAAGCCTTCCGCGCCTTCAAACGAAATTCCGGAAAGACTCCTGCCTTCCTCCCCCTCATCCCACAAAATCTCTCCTGGTATTCTGACTTCTTCCTGCACAAACTGCACCTCACCGCTTTGACTGATTTCCAGTTCCGGCAGCTCTCCGCGCAGGTACTCTTTGGTCACATAGATTCCCACCAGCTTATCGTCTTCCTTTGCGGGCAATTCCTCCCGGGCCAGGCTGCAGCCTCCCACAGCAGCCGCCCCGGCCAGAAGCACCCCAGCCAGACAAACCTTTTTCCTGATGTTGTCCTTGATTTCGTCTTTGATATTGTCTTTGATGTTGCCGTTGACATTTTCTTTGAGCTTCTTTTCTTTGAGTTTCTTTTCTTTGAGTTTCTCTGTTCTGTTTCCTTTTATTTTTCCCCTCATTTTTCCTCTTATTGTTTCTGAAATTATTTCTCTTATTTTTTCAATCATTTTTTCAATTATTGCTTCCATTTTTGCTTCTTTTACTTTGGCTTTCATCCTTCCCCCCAAACTGTCTTTTCACCCTGGCCCGCCTTTTCAGAGATCCCATCGCCCGGGAATACCTCTCACAGTTCCCCGTCAAACTTCAATATATCGCCCACGTCACACTGTAGATAATAGCAGATTTTGTTGATCGTGCCGAAGCGCACACCCTTTGCCTTTCCGCTGCGCAGAACGGACAGATTTGCTTCCGTGATATCCACAAGCCCGCACAGTTCTTTGGAGGTCATGTGCCGCTCCTTCAAAATTTCATCCAGACAGACTCGAATTGCCATAATTACCTTCCTTTTATATGCCTGCGCGCTTTCCGCTGCTTCGCAGCTTGCTTTGCTCTTGGCTGAACTGGGTTATACAAATAGTTCATTGTCTTCTTTAAGGTGTTTGGTCAGGAGGTAGAAGCGGGACAGCAGTACCATAACCAGCAGTACGATAATTTCCCGCAGCGGAAGAACCAGCACATAATGGCTGCTGTAGATCCGGCTTGCCAGTATAAGCTGCAGCAGATTCATACCAAGGTTGCCAAACAACACTGCCACCAGAAACAAAGCGCTCAGCCGCTTGATCCCTTCCACCCTGCCCAGACTCTCCCGGCTGAAGCAGTCTTTCTCAAAACTGCGAAGCAGACAGACAATCCTGCTCCAGAGAAAAAGCTCCAGCACTTTGGGCAGAAAGGCGCATACTGTCTGCAAAAAGAGGAAAACAATACTGGGCATCAGTTGTTTTTCGTTCAGCGCCGTATTGCCGCTCTTTAATGCCGCATATTCTTTCGCAAAACCATAACCCGACTCAAAGGCAGCAGAAATCCCGGTCAGCAAAATAAAAATCACAAGCAATACCTGCAGGCTCCTCAGCAATCTGTTTTTTCCCAGCTTTTCATACTTTTCCAGGAAACGGCAGAATACCCATGTCACAAGAATGCTGTCCATTGTCAACGCAACGGCAGGCATTCCCATTTCCCCAATCCCCGGCGGAAACAGTTTCTGTTCCAGATAAGAGGGATTGACCAGAAGCCAAAGTCCGGCAAACATCGCCGCTGACAGCAGAAACAACAACCAGTCCGCTTTGACGGCTCTCTTTTTTAAAAAGAGAACTCCCCAGCAGACAACGGGTAAAGCCCCAGCTGCCAGGAACAAAATCCACGCTGTCACATTGCCGGCTCCGCCGGACAGAGAAAGTCTTCTCAACATATTTCCCAGGGGTCCCCAGGGAAAAGCCAGATATTTCATTTATCTTCTCCTGTCTGTTCGTATTGTACGAACCCTTGCAAATTATTGTTTCACGATAATTTTACAGTTACTATAGCACAATAATTATTGTTTTGCAATAATTTTTAATCCTTCTTTTCCAGTCCCAACTGAACAGAATCCGCAAGTCTCCCCACAAAATGTGATATGGACTTGGCATAAAAAGACAGTATAATTTGATTTAGAAGCTTCTATTATGAAAATGAAAGGACAAACGTGATGAATACTGTATTTTCCGATAACCTGAAGAAATTCCGACAGCAGAAAAATCTCACTCAGGAGCAGGCCGCAGAAATTTTGGGTGTAAGCCCACATACCGTCTCCAGGTGGGAATGCAGCACAACCCTGCCTGATGTCACAATGCTTCCGAAAATAGCAAAGCTTTACTGCGTGACCATTGACGACTTTTTCAGGGAAACCTCTGTGGCATACGAAAATTATGCCCAGCGGCTGGCGGCAGTCTATGAGGCCACACGGGAACCGGAGGATTTCATGCCTGCCGACCTGGAATTCAAAAAAATGCTGAAGAAAGGGGACTGCTCTGCGGAGGACTTAAGACTGTACGGAATCATGCATTACTTTATGATGCATTATTGCATTCACAAGGCCGTAGATTTATTTGACAAGGTTATTGAAAAGGGGGAAGCAGGAAAAGACGACACCTATTGGCAGACAAAGCACCAAAAAATGCTCCTGTATGCACAGATCGGAAGAGGGCAGGAAAACATTGACGCAACGCTGGAAATCATCAATAAGGGCTCGGAGGATCCGGAAGACTGGATTTGCCTGATCGCCGCATATCGGTATGGCAGAAATGAGGAAAAAGCCTATGAATGGTTTCTAAAAGCCCTCCGAAAATTTCCCGATAAGGCCGCTCTTTACATTTACGGCGGCGATGCCTGCAAAAAACTCGGTCGATACGACGAGGCGCTTTCCTATTGGGACAAGGCACTTGAAATTGATCCTGCATTTTACGCCGCCAGATATTCCAAAATATTCTACTATGAAGAAACCGGCGCATATGAAACCGCCTATCAAATGTGGTGTGAAGTAATCGAAGAGCTCAAACTGTCAGGACACGATATCGAAGCCGCATCCGACGAAAAGCTGGCACAGGCATGTTTTGAAAAAATAAAGAAATAAGCACAAAAACAGGGACGACGAAGAGGCGCATTGATCATTCTGATTCAACACGCCTCTTCATGTCTGCTCGTCGTCCAATGGACCAGCCCTCCTTATGAAATTTTCAGGTTCGCATCCTCTTCCATTTCTACCTTTGTGCCGTTCCACTCCTCTTGTACCTTGTGTACCGTAACGTTCTGAACTTTCCGAATTGCGTTACTGATCGAGTATACTTGTGCACGTTTCTTTCAGCTTTACAACTTAGTATGTTAAGTTGTTTTTTATGGAAGTAATGTTTTCCTTTCTTTATTGTAAGTTCATTATAGTATGTATCCTTCTATTTGTCAATACATATTTTGAAAAATTTTTAAATATTTTTATTCCCGCTATTTCGATATTATATTGTCAGAATATTCTGTCTGTTTATGCGGTGCTGTACCGGCAAAGCCATGCCACGGCAAAAAACACACATGTCACAGCTTTGCCCGGGTGTAAGTCAGACTCAGGAAATCAGCAGCGCCCTGGGCGCGATCTTCCTGATCTTCAGGGACAGCAGGCAGGCGATGCAAAAGGCAAAGAAGATCAGACAAACCGCCTCCGCGGCAATGAGTCCCACCGGGACGGAAAACGTGCATTTTACAATCCCGATACTGCTCAAAAACAAAGCCACCAGCGGATTGATGATCAGGCAGCACCCTACCACTCCCACCGCCGTAGAAATGGTGATGGTCGGCATAAAGGTCAATGCGGTCTGCAGAATCAACTGCCCCGTGGTGTAGCCCAGCGCCTTCAAAATCCCATAATCCCTCTTTTTATTCGTAAGCATTGTCCGCACCAGCAGATACAGTACAAAGGCAATCACCACCACACTGAGCACCAGAACCGCCCCCACAAGAACCGCCATCAGCGAGATATACACGGAAGCCGCTCCCTGAATGGTGCTGTCTACATTAATCACCATATTCACGGCATTCCCGAACCGCTCCTTCACCTCCTCATTGAAGTCATCAATGTCAATACCCTCCGCCAGGTTCAAATAATAGCTGGCAGTCTGCATCTCTCCCAGCCTTTCGTAGCCGGCCCTGGTGAGCAGACAGTCCTTGCCCAGATTATTTGTGATCTGTGTAAAACCGGATATGATATAGGCCGCCTCTTTTCCGTTTGCGGTTACCATGATCTCATTTCCCGGCCTGAGATTATTTTCCCGTGCATATTTCGCCGCCACTGCGATCTCATTCTCATACTTGGGAAATCTGCCCTCAAACACCACGCCCTGATTGTTTGCCATCGAAAAATCCTCTGACATGGTGGCCATCAGCCCGCTGCCGCCCACATGACGGATCTCCTCGGAGCTGTACAGATATATCTTCTCCACCCGTTCATCGGCATTCATCTCCCGCAAAAAGGCTTCCTCCGTCTCCCGGTTTACATTGATGCAGCTGTCCGCCACCTCCCCCGCAATCATGTTGAGAAAGGGCGTCATATCCATGATGACATTTCTGATCATCAGCCCCGAAAACACTACCACCAGAGACAACACCAGCATGGTGATGCAAATGGTCACATTGTGCTTTATGCCCGTTAACGTGGTTTTCAGGGCAAGCGCCAGCTGAAGCGGCGCGCCCGTCCCCTCCAGCGGAACCGGATTCCGCCTGAAGTTATGTGTCGAAAGCCCCTGCCGCAGCGCGACGATAGGCTCTATTTTCCTGATTCTGCGGGACGACAGCCACACCGTCAGTCCAACGCCTGCGCCCGAAACGGAAAGTGTAAGCAAAAAGGGCAGCGGCAGGAAATGACTCTGATAGGGAATGCCCGTCTGGGCGATCATCATGCCGTTTATGCCCGGAAACAGACTGTAAGACAGCCCTGCGCCCACCCCGGCAGCCGTCAGCGACAGCCCCAGAAACTGCAGCAGAAGCGAACGGATCAGCTGACTGCTGGTATAGCCCACAGCCTTCAGAGCGCCCAGACTTTTCATGTTTTCCTGAATATAATTGACAATGTTGGATGCCGTGACCACAAGGACGATCAGCAGAATAATAAATGACATGGCGCTCAGGATCCCCGCACAGATCATCTGCGAAATGTACCTGGACTGTGCTACCAGCTCATAGGTATTGCTGGCCATATTGGCCTGAGGATAACGGGAAGATACGGTATTCTTCAGCATTCCCTCATATGCCGAGCCCTCGTCCTTATCCTGAAGCCTTACGGAACAAAGCGTGGATCTCACCGCATAGCCTGCCTCCTTCAGCTCCTGGTATTTATCCTCCGTCAAAATCATCTCCATCATTGCACAGTTGTGCGAACCGGTCATGACACTGTTATAGAAGCCGCAGACCGTATACTCCACTTCATTGCTGCCGATGCTGACCTTCACCGTTTTCCCCACGTCGATGTTCTCCGATTTATACAGCATGGGCATATAAATTCCGCTGTCAAAGCCGCCGTCCTCCACGATCTCGGCTCTGCCCACCTCACGGGAGAGGGCCGCTTCTTTTTCCACAAAGACAAACCAGGAATTCACATCACCGCCGTTATATTCAAAATTCCCCACCATGTGCATGGCGTCATCCAGCAAAAAAGATTCCGTCCGGCTGTCTTCCTCCATGGTTCTTGTGAGCAGTTCCCTCAGTTCCCGGCTGTCGCCGTCCACGGAAAGCGTGACGTGTTCCGCATTCAGCCTGTCGTGGCACCGGTCAAAATTCTGTCGGTAATCGGTGGCAAGTATGAGCCACAGATTCAGCATCATGGCCGCCAACAGCATCAGCACCACGATAGCCGCCCCCTGCCCTCTTGCCCTGCGCAGATTCATGCGTGCCAGAAGAATACTTTTATTCATTCTACCACCCCATTTCCGAGAGAAAAGCGGCAAGCTTTTCATGTCTGGCCCTGTCACCGTGCCGGTATTTGCCCAGCCCGCATTCTCCCAGAATTACGCCGTCTTTCAGGTACAGGATCCGGTTGCCCCGTCTGGCCGAACGCATGTCATGCGTCACCATGACCACGCTCTGCCCCTGCTCATGAAACGCCGTGAGCGTATCCAGCACGTCCAGACCCGTCTGAGAATTCAGCGCTCCGGTAGGCTCGTCGGCAAACAGGATCTCCGGCCTGTTGATGAGTGCCCGGACGATTCCTGCCCGCTGGGCCTCGCCGCCGGAAATCTGTGCCGGAAACTTTTTCTGTGTCTCCCCGGAGATACCCACGGCGTCAAACAGCGCCCGGGCTTTTTCCAAAAGAGCCTTTTTATCCTGATTGACCAGAAGCCCCGCCGCCAGAACATTATCCATGACGGACATTCCCTCCAGCAGATAGATCTGCTGAAATACAAACCCACAGTGCTCTCTTCGGAACACCGCCAGTTCATCCTGACTGTAATCGGAGATCACTTTGTCCCCGAAGGTAATCTTTCCCAGCGAAGGCGTATCCATCCCGGAAAGAGCATAGAGAAGCGTGGACTTTCCCGCTCCGCTGGCTCCCATGATAACGGTGAAGTCTCCCTGATAAAGCTCCAGGTCAATGTTTTTCAGAACGTGCTGCAAAACCCCTCCGCTGGAAAAGGATTTGCTCAGATTCTCCGTCTTCAACAAAATTTGTTCCATGTCAGTCCTCCTTTTTACACGTTCTATTCTACTCCTCCTGTTCTTAAATGACTTTACGCAGACCTTAACGGTTTCTTAAATCCTGCTCACTGCGTCCCATACTTCAGCTGCCGGAATACCTTCAGGGAAGCCAGCGGATACCCTTTAAAGTCAAACATGGCCTGATTATCCCAAGAACAGCCTCCGTAGTAGAGCCCGGCGTCCTCCGGGTCATACTCCGCCGCATAGCTGCTGGCCCAGCCGCTCCCAAACTCCTCCCACAGGGGAGAATTGTCCGCCGTGGCTTCCCCCACCGGGATCCAGACGCCTTCCCAGTAGAATACGCCCAGAGCGCCGGCTTCCTGCGCCGCTGCACAGATGTCCCGAATCATGGATGCCTGCCCCTGCACGGACGCGTCGTACCCTTCCACCAGGTCCCCGCTGCCGCTCAGGCTGTTTCCGCTGCCGTCTCCGTCCTCGGCGGTATAGCAGTAGGAAGTCTCCGCAATGACTACCTCCTTGCCGTAGTTCTCCCGGATATTCCGGACTACCTTCTGCATGTTTTCCAGGGTGCCGTTCCAGAACGGATAATAGGATATGGCAAAAATATCATAGTCCACCCCGGAATCCGACAGCTTCTTTGCATGACGGTCTATTCTGTCCGCCTGCTGGATATCCGCATAATGTACGGCAATCTGAATTTTTCTTCCATAAGTTTCTGAGATCTCACGCACTCCGCGGCTTCCCGCCTCCAGAAGCTGCATGACCTTGGCCGGATTCTTTTCACCGGCCATGCCGTTGTTGATCTCGTTGCCGATCTGCACCATGCAGACGTCCACCCCCGCGTCCAGAAGCTCCTTCAGGCTCTTTTTGGTGTATTCATAAAGGGCGTCGCACTTTTCTTCGATCTTCATACCCTCCCAGGCTTTGGGAGCGTGCTGCCTTTTGGGATCCGCCCAGAAATCCGAATAGTGAAAGTCAATGCAGACCTTCATGCCGTAGGAAGTGGCACGCCTTCCCAGCTCCACCGCGGTCTCCAGATCATTGTTTCCGCCGCCGTAGCCATGGCCGTCCTCGTCGTAGGGATCGTTCCACACCCGCAGACGGATATAATTCACGCCGGCCTGGGCCATGGTCATAAAGACGTCCTGCTCCTGCCCTTCAAAGCCGTAATAGACAACGCCGCTCCTCTCATTGACCAGCACGGAGGAAGCGTCCATTCCCCGGATAAAGTCATCGGAAATATCCGGTATGGGCTCCACCTGAATCTCTGACTGCTCCGGCCCGTCCGGCAGCGGGAATGTGGTCACCTCTATGTCCGGCGCTTTGTCTTCCGTGCCGCACCCCGCCAGGCCGGCCAGACACAGCCCGGCGCAGACGCATCCTGCCAATATTTTCACTGCAAAGTTTTTCATGAAAGGCTCCTCCCATATGTCATTTTATTTTCCGCTCAGCGGAACGAACACCGTAGCCTTCAATCCCTCTTTTCCGTTTTCCAGCAGCAGCTCCCCCTGCATTTCCCGCAGAAAAAAGTCGGAGATAAAAAGTCCCAGCCCTGCTCCTTCCAGCCCTTCCGCATTGCTTCCCCGTATGTACTTCTCCTTCAGAAAGGGCAGCTCTTCCTCTCCCACGCCGCCTCCCCTGTCTTCCACACAGACAGCCAGACGGTTCTCCTCCCTGTAAAACGTCACCACAATCCCAGTACCCGCGTACTTATAGGAATTGGCAAAAAGATTGTCAAAGACCTGCTGCAGACGAAGCCTGTCCGCATACAGGATACAATCCGGCACAGCGGAAACGGCAGCCCGATGCAGGTAGTCGGCATTTTCCAGCAGTTCTCCCAGCTCACGGCTCTCCATGTCCCCGGGCGTCACGGGCAGCTGCCGCAGTTCCTCCAGCGCAGCGGAAAACAGATTGGAAATCAGCCCGTCGATCTGATCCGCCTTGCGGATGATCTGCATATAGTTCTCTCTGACCTTTTCCTCCTGAGCCAGCGCCGCCCCCACCTCCGAAGCCGCCTTGATGCTGGCCACAGGCGTCTTGATATCGTGGGACAGCTTTGCCACAAGCTCCTTTTTGGCCGCGTTGGCCTCCGCCTCCGCCCTTCTCGCCTTTTTCAGCTCCGAGCGCATCAGGTCAAAGCTCTCCGTAAAGGCCCCGAAAATATTCCGGCGGTCCATCTCAAGGGGAAGATCCAGATTGCCGCCCGCCACCCGCTCCGCAAAGCGCTCCAGCTTCCGAAAAGGTCGGATCACCCTGCGGTTCAGGTAATGGACGCAGCCCCCACACACAATACATTGCACCACCATGGCTGCCGCCGCAAAAAGTACCGTGGCCTGCTTTCGCATCCGAAGATTCCCGTCGCTGTCATTCAAAATGATTATTTTTCCCACTGTCATTCCATCTGCCCGGATATCCAGTATGGTATCCCTGTGGGCCACCGCCGTGTTGATGCTCTCGCTGAGTCCCTCCCCGGTCCGGTACAGAACGCCCCCATCCCGGTCAAGCACCACATAGTCCAGCCCCTCAATTCTTTGGTGCTCTTCCAGCCGGCCCCAGTCAGCCTGTATGGAATGAACGGCATCGTTAACCAGAACCGTATCCTGTTCACCGCTGCCGTCCCAGACCGCAAATAAGACCAACACCGCCAGCTCCGCCGCCAATACAAAGAACATCGTCCCGCGGAAAACTCTGTTTTTCACTCCCGCCCCCACCTCCTGTTCCCTTCGGCGAAAAATCTCATTCAGCGTTCCTCTCCCTGAAACCGGTAGCCGTCCCCCCAGACGGTAATGATATATTCCGGCCTGCCGGGAGTGCGTTCGATAGCCTCACGGATCCTGCGGATATGTACATTCAGGGTGCCGTCTCCGGTAAACCGATCCTCCCAGACCTGGTCGAACAGCTCCTGCTTTGCAACCACCCTGTTCCTGTTGCGGATCAGATAAGCCAACAGGCGAAACTCCAGCGCTGTGAGCCTGACCGACGCACCGTTTATTGTCACCTGCTTCGCTTCCATATCCACTGTGAGCCGACCGTCGGAATACACAACACTCTCGCCGCTCTGGGAGTATCGCTTCAGCACCACCCGCACCTTGGCCAGCAGCACCGCCAGCGAATAGGGCTTCTGAATATAATCATCTCCCCCGATGTTCAGCGCCATGAGCTTATCGTCATCGCTGGTTCGGGCAGAGAGAAACAAAATAGGCACTCCCGTCTTTTCCCGCAGTTCCCTGCACAGCAGAAAACCGCTGCTGTCTCCCAGATTGATATCCAGAAGCAGCAGTTCGGCCGTATTTTCCTCCAGAAAGGTCCTGCAGGCCGAAGCACTGTATACTGCCGCCGTCTTAACGCCGAACAGATTAAAATACTCCGCCGTGCTGTCCGCCAGCAGCTTTTCATCATCTATGATCAGACAGTCATATTTCATGTCCGCTTCCTCCCGTCAGGCATTGGTGACCCGCCCCTGCATTTGACTCCTTCTACCGGTACAGCTTCCCGCAGAAAAACTGTTCCTGAAAGGAAATTTCACCCAATATCCGCTCATCCGGAACATCCTCTCCGTCCAGAGAGACAATCCACTTGTCCTCCACATCGTCAAACCGGTGATAAACGGCGATCACCCTGCCCTCAAAGCGCTCCAGCGGTCTGTCCGTTCCGAACAGATACACATCCTGCTCTCCCCCGTCTCCGGCAAAAACCCCGTCCACATAGCCGTAGTTGAGGGGATAGATCATTTCCGGGTGTCTGGGGTGGGCCGTTCCCATAGGTCTGTCAACAGTTCCCCTGACCTTCCTGCCGATGATCTCTCCGTAATCCGGCCGCCCGGCCTCCATGGCGCAGAAAAAGTAATCCAGCGACTGCACCAGCTTTTTCTCCTGGTACAGCTTCCGGATCTCCTCCACTGTCATCCACCTGCAATCCGCCACTTCGTCCGTGGTGGCCGCCTCCAGCTTCGGCTCCCCGTCATAATCAAAGAGCCACACATCCTTAATGTCGTTATAAGCCTTGCCCCTGTACCGGTATTCCTGTCCCCGTATTTTGGTAAAAAGCAGTCTGCCGTCCTCCTCTTTCAGATCCAGTCCCACTTCCTCCTTCACCTCCCGGAGCGCTCCCTCCAGACTGCTCTCCCCCTTCACCGCCGAACCGCCCACACATTCCCACAGAAGCGGATATGAGGGTCTGTTTGCGGCCCGCTGGGAAATGAGGTACTGTCCCCTGGAATTGCGTATCCACACATCCACCGTCAGATGATAGCGTCCCTCCGGCATCCGTTCTCCCCGGATCATTTCCTCCCCTGTCTTTTCCCTGTATTTTGTATACAGATCCCACTTTTCCATACGATTTATCCTCCCTGATTCCTCTTGGCAAAATTTCATCCTCCCAGGGCGCGAAGGCTTGCCCTTGCAGATATCTCCATCAAATCTCTCCCTTCACAATTCTCTCATTCACATACATTTTAAACTCATTGATTTGCTGATAATCCGGGACATCGGGAAGACCCGTGTGGTTCTTCGCATAGTCGAGCCGCTTCTCATATTCGTTCAACAGGTCATAAAACGCGGTTGTGGGCTGTCTGTTTTCATCCAGATACTCCCCGTTGCGGATTCTCATGAGCAGGTCATGCTCCTCGGTTCTGAAAGTGACGACTTCCTCCTTCTCCAGAATATCAATACACATCATATAAAGACGAATCAAATGCGCCATATGTTTTCCCAGCTTGTCATGGGAGATGGCTTTCTCGTTCCTTTTGCCGATTTTGCCGTAGCCGTTTACAATCGCCTTCATCTCGTTCCACATGCCGGCCCAATCCCTCAGCGGATAATGTCTCAGGCATACATCCATAAAAATCTCGCTGTCATACCCCTCCTGAACCGCCTTGTCTATATATAATTTTACGTCGCTGTCATCATGAGGATAATATCTGTTTTTAAAATCATACCTTGCATTACTGATGCTTTTTAAAATATAGGCTTCGTTTTGCGCCTGGCTCACTAACCTGGCCGCCTTATTTTCCATTCTCCGTAGCTGGCTTCCGGCGTATCCTCCAAATGTATGAATACAGATTTTGGAAAGAAACATCTTTCTGTGTTCCAAAAGCTCTCTGCCGATCTCAGTCAAATGCAGATAATGCTCCGGTTTACACCCCAGGATTTCAATGGTGTTGGGATTATTGGAGGTAAGCAGCTGAATCATCTTCTGAAAGGAATACACCGTAGTATCCGTCTCTACATCTACCACCTGATCAAAATCTGTTCCCAGCAGGATATCTTCCTTCGGATTTAGGGCGATCCCGCGCACATCCAGGTCGGAACCCTCCTGGTCCATTCCATACGCATGACTCCCTCCCAGGGTCAGAAGAAAGATCCGGTTCCCCAGCCGCTCATCCTCTCTCAGGAAATCATATTCCTTTGTTTTCAGTTTCTCTTTGATCTCTTCCGTCTTCATACGCTTCCCCCTGCTTCGCAGCCGCTTGTTTTTCCTTTGCGGCTAATACATTATATCATGTTTGGTGATAAAAAATAAGGACAAAGTCAGGGGTGTCCTGTTTTTTTGCGGATCACACTGACCTTGTCCTTATGATAAAGGCTTTTTTATTCCTGAAAGACCGCTTCTTTATTCAAACATGGAAACGCCGTGCTTGATCTTGCGGAATAACTTATAAAAAATTACGACAAACAGCGAAACCATAATATACATGGTGGAGATAAACCCTGCCGCCCCACCGACTATCACTAGAATCCACAATCCGATACTCATGCTTCTTCGCCCTCCTTCTTTCCGGAATCCACCCGGTCTTCCGGCGTAACCTTTCTTCCACCAAACTCATAAATGCATCCCAGGACGCCGCCGCCCACGGCGATGATTAAAATAAGTACAAAGACGGTTTTTTCTACCATAACAGAATCCTCCTACAGACACGCAAAGAAAACATCTGCATACCAAAAACAGACGCTCCCGGCAGACAGACCTCCGCGCACGAAAAGAAAACCCGGCCGCGCATACAAGACACCCGGCACAAGCGTTTTCAACAGATGCTCCTATGGCAATTATGCTTTTTTACCGTCCATGTGGTGAATATATTCCAGAGTTCTGCGCCTGTACTGATTTTCACAGGCAGCACAGAGAGGAAGAAACCTCTCCCGGAAACAAAAGTTCAGAAACAGCGCTGCAGGAATCAGAAACAACGCCATCCACTGGCCCAGCCGCATTCCCGCCAGGGAACGGTGAGCGAAGCGCATAGCGGTAAAATTCTCCAGCTGACTAAGCGTCCTGGTGTCGCGGTAAAGAACAGCCGCCTGCTCCCCGCTGCCCCTCTGGAGGCTTACTCTGCCAAAATCCGGGTAACCGGAACAGGAATCCACATGGAACTCCTCCATGCGCATTCCCATAAACATCAGAATGAAGATGACAAGCAGGCACATCCATCTTTGCGCCCCTGTACGCTTTCTCTGCATCGTTCTTTCCCTGTTCTCCCGTTTTCCTGTCTCAAAACAGCTCTGCCAAATCACTATAACAGATTCACGGGACTTTCGCAAGCCCCGCGTAAGCTGCTCTGTTATCAGTTCGCTTCCCTGCGGAACCGTCACTGCTCTTCCATGACAAAGGTAAGCTCCACTTCGCGCAGTTCCTCCGCCAGATCTCTTTCCCCTGCCACATTTAACAGCGGAAAGCCGGATTTTGAGAGATGTACTCTGTGAAAGGCGCTGCAACGTTTAAAGTATTTTTCCCGCTCCTGTGCGTGGTAAGCGATCATCAGTCTGCCCTGTTCATCCCGGAAAAAGGAATTGTGCCCCGGGCCCTGGATCCCCTCTATGGACGAGGAGCTGAACGCCGCCGTGGGAAGCTTGGTCCAGCTTCCCGCATCCAGCAGATTGCTTCCCACAGATGCGGTGAGATAGCCCACCACATAATAATAACCGCAGGCATCTCCGCCGGAGTAGGCAAGATAAACCGTATCCCCCAGGATCAGGGCATAAGGTCCCTCATTGTTGATGGTTCCGCTGGTGTTTTCCCAGCCGTAGAGAGGCCGGGACAGAAGCACCGGCTCCGAGGTGAGCCGTTGGGGACAGGTCTCGTCCACGGAGGCAATATACAGCATGGAACCAGTATCCTTCGGCGTGCCGATGCCGTATCGGTAGGACCAGCACACATAGGAGCCGTCTCCCGCCTTAAAGTAAGTCATATCCAGAGTGATGCCGTCCTCTGTCAGGGGACGGCCGTCCGACCTGCACACCCGCACCGGTTCCTCCCAAGCAGCCGCATCCGTGATCTCTCCGCCCTCCTTAAGCCGCATCATGTGACACTGGGGCGCCCACTGCTTTCCGCCCACGGCAAAGAGAATATAAAGCGCTCCTCCGATCACATGAAATTCCGGCGCCCAAAAGGTCTGGCAGAAGCCTTTTTCCTCATTGTAATCCAGAATACAGTACTCCTTCACATTCTCCGCAAAGAGCCCTGTCAACGTATCTGCCCTGCGCACAAACAGCCCAATGTCGTTCACATTGTCATTGGTAGCCAAAAAGTACCATGCCCCCTTCCAGAAAAGCAGCACCGGATCCGCATAGCCCACTGCAAGAGGGAATCCCGTATCCACAGGCTCCATCCGGCCCCTGATCCGGTATCTGCCCTCCCCCAGAGACATAAGGCTCTCCCGGTTCCAGCTCACCGGCTTTTCATCCGAAGAGCCGTCGGAATAAAGCACTCTGGCGCGAACCTGCTTCAGCTCCTCCAGGCTCTTTATCCGCACCTCCCCGGGCACTTCTGCCGACACACTGTGCAAGGGCACCCAACGCTCCAAAATGCCGGCCAGCAGCTCCTCCGGAATCTCCAGACAGGCCCCGGGTACGCTTCCCGTCTTCTCCTGCTCTACGACCCCTGGCACGCGCTCCATCCATTCCTGCTCGCTGAAACGGACAAAGTCCCTGGTCTTCCAGACCAGATATCCGCCCCCTTCCAGGGGCTCCCAGTTCTCGTCCAGAGGCTCCGCAAAAATCAGATAGTCCTCCCCCGCCTTCCCCAGGCGGGGATTCTGAATCCCCCGCTCCGCGATGGTATTGTCCTCCCGAACCGCAGCCCGGGCAAATAGAATACCATAGCCCTGATTCAGGCTCTCAAAGGTCTCCCCATCAAGACTGACCGCAAAATGTACGCTGTGCGCCAACGATGCGGGATATTTGTTTTCCACGATTGCCTCTGTATATACCCTGATAAACGCCATATTCATCACCATACCTTTCCGCGCGCTCAAATCAGCATTTTGCCCGCACTCTTTACCCGAAAACCTCCGCCGCAGGACAGCCCTCTTTCACAAAGGCAATAAATTTTTCCAACGGCGCCTGGCACTCCAGCCACCGGCCGCCCTCCTGCACCTCTTTGCTGTTCACATCCTGCCACCGGCCTGCGGGCAAATAGACCCTGCGCTGTCTGCAGCCCTGCTCCGTCACCGGCGCAAACAGAATATCCTCTCCGAAGAAGTACTGATCCTCCAGCTCATAGCACACCGGATCCTCCGGATAGTCAAAGAACATGGGACGCATCAGCGGCTTGCCCTCCCTGGAAGCAATCTCCATATGACGGCAGATGTAAGGCTTCAGCTTCTCCCGCAGCCCGATCAACTCCGCAAACACCCCATAGGCCCTGTCCCCAAAGCTCCAGATCTCATTGTCTCCGCCGCTTCTCTCCTTCACTCCGGGATGCCGCTCCACCTGACCAGGCGTCCGCAATCTGGAGCCGTGGAGCCGCATGACGGGGCAGAACAGGCCAAACTGCGCCCAGCGGATAATCAGCTCCTGAAAATATTCGCTCTGAATGTCCCCGGAATGAAATCCGCCTATATCGCTGTTCCACCAGGGGATCCCGCACATGGCCATGGAAAGCCCTGTCTTCACGCTCATGCGCAGCGCCTCAAAGGTGGAGCCGATGTCCCCGTTCCAGACCAGGGAGCCAAACTTCTGACTGCCGGGATAGGCGGCGCGGGTCAGCAGAATAATCTCCGTTTCCCCCGCCTCCCGCAGGCCGTCATAGAACATTTTACTGTAATAGTAGGGATAGAGCATGGCCGTCTGGGCGCCGTTTCCCGCATACAGCTTCAGGTTGGAATACTGCTGCGGGTGTACCTCCGGCTCCGCCTCATCCAGCCAGAAATTGTGAATTCCCTTGTCATAGTAGTTTTTCTTTACCTTATCCCACACAAAGGGACCTGTACCCGGATTCGTGGCATCCACAAAGGTCTGTTGACCATAAAAGTCAAATGTTCCGTACTGACCGTTCTCCGTCCGAATCAGCAGATTGGCATCATCCATGGCACGATAGTTCTCACTGGCCGGATTGATGGTAGGCCAGATGGATACCACCGGCTGAACGCCCATTTCCTTCAGCTCTCTGCACATGGCCTCCGGGTCAGGCCAATACTTCGGATCGAACTTCCACTCTCCCTGCTCCGTCCAGTGAAAGTAGTCGATGACGATAGCCGCCAGAGGAACCCCTCTTCTCCGGTATTCCCTTGCCGTCTCCAGCACTTCCTCCTGACTCTCATAGCGCAGCTTACTCTGCCAGAAGCCTGCCGCCCATTCCGGAAAGGCCGGTGCATAACCGGTGAGATCACAATACTTTTTCAGCACCTCCGCGGGCGTTTTTCCGCCATAGATCAGGTAGTCCGCCTGATATGCGCTGTCGGCCACCCACATGGTATGGTTCTTTGTGGTCTCGCAGCGTCCCGGCGCAGGATTATTCCAGAAAAAGCCGTAGCCCAGCGAGGAATACAGCACAGGCACCGCAGACTTGGTATTATAATGCTGCAGATTACAGGTGCTTCCCTTCCGGTCAAAAATGTCCTCCTGCTCCTGGCCCAACCCGTAAAAATGCTCTCCCGGATTGGCATCAAAAATTACCTTGATCTGATAATGGTCACCCTCCGTATGTACGTTTCGACCGGTGTAGTCACCCTCGAATTTTGTGTGAAGAATCTGCTTTCCCTCTCTGTACCAGGTCAGTACACCCCCGTACCAGGGATTACCTGCCTCCACCTTCACGGAAACACTTCCGTTGGTCAGGACAGCGCACTGGCTGTCCCCGCTGACAGTGGCCTCCGACGCTTCCGCGGGCGCCAGAAGCGTCCAGCTTTCCTCGCTCAGCTTGCCGTTCTTTGTGGAACGACACCTGATGCAGTCCTTGCCGTAGGCTTCCACCACGGTCAGCTCGTCCCGCCGCTGAAAAATAATTTTCTCCTTCTCCAATGTAATGATTCCCATAGTCCCACCCTTTCTCCCTGCAAAATTCCCGCAGTTCTTACTGACATTATATTGTTTTTACAACCGAATTTCTTGCATTATTATGCGGTATAGTTGCACAATCCTGCTTTTTATCGTATGCTTTGTTATGATAGGATCTTCCCAAAGAAAACGCTGTCTGAAAGGAGACCTTCCCATGCCTGAAAAAACACCCCCACAGAAATCCATGCCCGTGGAACCTATCATACACCGCACCTCCTCCCGGCCCTTCTCATTCTACAGAACTGTAGTAAATCAGGGAGAGTCCTGCGCTCTTTACCTTCACTGCCACCCCGAGGCAGAGCTTTTCTACCTGGAGCAGGGCAGAGTGGATTTTCAGGTGGAAAGCCGCTCCTTTTCCCTGGACGCCGGGGAGGGCGTTTTCGTGCCGCCGGGGCAGATTCACAGCGCCGTAAATCGAACCCACGGACTCTGCTGCCACCGGGCCGTTGTGTTCGACCTGAACCTGCTGGAACAGAGCCTTCCCCCTTACTGTCAGGTTTATTTCGCGCCGCTGCAGCTTCGGCGCATGGACTGTATCTATCCCATTACCCGCAAAAAGGAAGAAAACGGCCGGCTTCTTGCACTGCTGCCCGCCGTCTTCTCCCTGCCGGTGCCTGAGCTGGCACACTATGAGCTCTCCTTCATCGGCACGCTGCTTCTGTGCTGGCAGGAACTGTACAACCTCTGCTTTTCCAGGCTGGGCGCCGATCCCTCCCACAGCTCTCTCCACAGAGAGATTCAGAAAAGCCTGGACTTCCTGCAGTCACATTTCCCGGAACCCCTGACTCTGACGGAGCTGTCGGAAAAAGCAGGCTTCAGTGAAAGCTACTTCTGCCACCGCTTTAAAGACTGTACCGGTTACTCTCCCTTTGCGTATCTGAACCGGCTGCGCATTGTGAAAAGCTGCGAGCTGTTGACTCAAACGGACAAAAAAATAACTGAGATTGCCACCCTCTGCGGGTTCAACAATATCAGTTATTTTAATCGCACCTTTCAAAAGATAATGGGCGCCGCGCCCTCCGTCTACCGAAGCATTTTACGCCCTACGCGGTCACAATGACCCCTCCCGCATTGGCGTACATACTGTTGACCCCCCTGGTATTCAGCACGATGACACGTTTGAATTCATTCTTTGCCAGAAGCAGCTTTTTTACCAGCTCCGCGCGCTCCGGCGCATTGCAGTGGCTGATAATCAGGCATCTGTCCCTGGCTTCCTTCAGCTCTGCCGTCACAAGCTCCCCCAGCCTTGCCAGGGCCTTCTTCATTCCGATGCTCTGGGACTTCTGCACGATCTGTCCTTTGGAGCCCGCCATAATGGGCTTGATGCTTAGGGTGGACGCAACCAGCGCCTTGACCGACGACAGCCTTCCGTTTTTGCGCAGGGTCTCCAGATTATCCAATACAAAGTAGGTCAGCACGCTGCTTCTGTGCCGCTCCACCTTTTCCACGATTTTCTCAAAAGAAAGCCCCTCTTCCTCCAGCTCCAGCAGCTTCAGGACAAGCTGAAGCTCCCCGCCGCTTGTGGACTCCGAGTCAAACACATGTATCTTCTTCTCGCCATGCTCCTCCGCATAAAGATTCGCAGCCAACACCGCGCTGTTATAGCTTCCGCTGAGCTTGGCCGATATCGTCACGACATAGACCCTCTCCACATCGGCCAGATAGGCCTCCTTATAACGCTCCGGCGAGGGACAGGCTGATCTGGGGCATATCCGGGAGCCTGCCACCTGGTTCAGAAACTCCTTCTGGTCAAAGTTTTCATCATCCAGAATATGATAATCTCCCACAAAAAGCTCCAGCGGTATGATCTGAAACCTTTCGTCGCCGCTCAGTTCCTCCGGCAGTTCACAGCAGCTGTCAACCACGATCTTATAACTCATTCCATTCCTCCTCCAAAACGTCATACATTATCCATTTTTTATTAACGCATTTCAAGGTATCGCAAACTCATTCATCTGGTTTTGATTACCACATCCGTATTCTAGCATACCCTGCTGCCCCTGTAAAGTATACAGGTAAAAATTTTTAAAACTTTCTATACAGGGATTCCAAAATATACTATACTGGAAAGAAAAGAATGTCCGCGGCTGCGGACAGAGAAAGGCATGATATGACAGCGCTTCAGATCACTTCCATGAAACTATTTATGAGCAGGCTTCTTGCCTCTGATACCTTTGACTGCTTTCTGCTGGAGGAGGCCGTCATCGGCACCGCCAGCACCTTCACCATAGACGGACGCATCAACCGGGAATTCTTTGCGGGACAGGCTCCGGAGGAAGATGAAACAGCCATGTCCTCCCGGTCGGGGCAGCAATCCCCCTCCCAAGAATTCCGCCCCTGGAGTGAGCTGAGAGGACTCTGCTACGACCTGATCAAGGGAAAACGCCCCCCGCTGTTTTTCCGTTTCACCATGCACCTGACGCCGGAGAAGGCCGCAGCCCTCCTGACCAGGGAGAACTGCGATGTGGATCCCTCTCAGGTAAAAGCGCTGGTGCTGAACATCCGCTACGACGGCTCCAAGGCTGTCCTCACCACAGGCACTTCCTTCCATACCTTCGTCCTCTCAAAGGAACCGGACGCCATCTGGGACAGCGCTCTGACCAAATACCTGGCCGGAAAGGATATTCCTTTTGAAAAACTTTAGTGTTTTTTCTTTACGCTTTCATTTTGGGCTTAAAGACCAGGCTGGCCAGATAGCCAAAGATCAGCGCCGCGGAGGTTCCTATGGCCCCGGCCTTGAAGCCTCCGGCAAACAGTCCCAGCACTCCCTGCTCGTCCACGGCCTCCTTCACACCCTTCATCAAAACATTTCCAAAGCCCAGCAGCGGTACACCCGCCCCGGCCCCGGCAAACTCCTGAAAGGGTTCGTACCAGCCAAAAACGCTGATGACGGCGCCCGTCACCACCAGGAGAACCATAATGCGGCCCGGCATCATCTTCGTCTTTTCCATCAGAATCTGTACCAGAGCGCAGATCAGTCCGCCTACCCAAAAAGCATTTACATAATCCATCATAGCATAACTCCTTTTCCTAGAGGCTTTTATCCTAGTTTCTGATGGATTTTTCATTTTTATGCATTGCTCACCGGATTGTTCCGTGTTGCGGCACTTTCCTTTTCAACAGATTAAAGTTGTTTTCCCGCTTTTTTTCCGGCCTTCGGGAAAAGTCCGGCTGGAAGCTGTACCAGAATCACCGCCCCAAACACCAGGACACAACCCAGAATCTGCCTGCCCGTCATAGTCTGATCTGTCTTCAGAAAGCCGATTTTATATGCGAGCCACGCCGAAACCGTTGCAAACACTGATTCCAGGCTCAAAAGCAGCGCCGCCACCGTGGGATTTACCCCCTTCTGACCCACGATCTGCAGGGTGTACGCCACCCCGCAGCTCAACACCCCCGCATAAGCCAGCGTTCCCGCGCCGTCCCACAGCTGTCCCCAGGAAGGCTGCTCCCAAAAAAGCGCCCCTCCGGTGCACAGGATTCCGCAGACTGCAAACTGAATGCAGGAAACCGCAACACAATCCACCCTGGGAGAAAAAAAATCCACCAGCAGAATATGCGCCGTAAACACAACGGCACAGAAAAACACCAGAAGATCTCCTCTTCCCAGCGACAGACTCTCCGTCATACACAGCAGATACATTCCTGCCGCCGCCATCACCGCTCCCGCCCAGACAATCCCGGAAACCCTGCGCCGGAAGAAAATACCCGCAATGGGAACGAAGATAATATACAGCGTGGTGATAAATCCCGCTTTCCCCACCGTGGTATACTGTATTCCAAACTGCTGCAGCGTGCTCGCCGCCGTCAGGGCAAGACCACAGCAAAGCCCGCCCCGAAACGTCATCTTCCAGTCCGTACTCCTTCTCTTTTCGCCGGTGACTCTCCCGGTCAGCAGAAGATACAGCGCCAGCACAAATGCCCCGATCAGCGAGCGGACACCGTTGAAGGTCAACGGCCCCATATAATCCATCCCCTTGCTCTGGGAGACGAAGGCCATACCCCAGATAAAGGCGGCAGTCAATAAAAGAAGGCTGTAAATCAGCCCTGACCCACGTTTCATTTCAATCCTCCCGCGATCTCATCCACGATCTCCCGCAGCATTTTTTCCCCGCACTCCACCGTCCTGTGTGCGTATTTCTCGTACAGCGGGCATCTCTCCTCATACAGATCCTTCAGCGTCTGCCCGGGCCGCAGCGTCACTCCCCGCTGGTTCAGGTCTCCCAGGCGTTCTTCCAGCTCCCCGCAGGACAGCTTCAGATACACCACCGTGCCCTTTTCCCGAAAACGTTCCATCGCCTCTCTGCCGTATACCGCGCTTCCCCCCGTGGCAATGACACATCCCTCGCCTCCCAGGGATGCATTCACATCATTTTCCAGCTGCCAGAAGCCCTCCACTCCTTTCTCCCGGATCAGTTCGTGGAGCAGCCTGCCGTATCTCTCCTGAATCACAAGATCGGAATCCACAAAGCGGCAGCCCAGCTTTTTCGCCAGCACTACCCCCACCGTACTCTTGCCTGCCCCAGGCATTCCGATCAGCACAACCGTATTTTTCATCATTATCCCCCGTACCAAAGCATTCTTCCCCAACCACGGCTCAGTTTCCCATTGTGGTCAGGTTATAAAAAGCGCCGCTTGGAAAAGCGGCGCTGCTCTTAAACCTCTGCAATTACCTCTATCTCGCAAAGCACATTCTTGGGAAGCGTCTTTACCGCCACACAGCTTCTGGCCGGCTTCTCCGTAAAATACCTCGCGTAGACCTCGTTAAAGGCTGCAAAATCACTCATATCCGCCAGAAAGCAGGAGGTCTTTGCCACTCTTGTGTAATCTGTTCCGGCCGCCGAAAGCAGCTCACCGATATTTTTGCACACCCGCTCTGCCTGGGCCGTAATGTCCGTCCCCTCGATCTCCCCTGTGGCAGGGTCGATGGGAATCTGCCCTGACGCAAAAAGCATACCGTTTACAATGATCCCCTGGGAATAAGGCCCGATTGCCGCCGGAGCCTTGTCCGTTACCACTTTTTTTAACATACGCTCTCTCCTCTTCTTTCCGCCTTTTGGCTCTCACCGATCCCGTTCCCCGCCTGTGGCAGAGACCGGGAAAATCAGTTTCCCGGAAAAACCGCCTTGCCTTCGGACGGCTCCCTACGGCTCGTCCTCGTCAAACTCAGCCGTGACATAAAAGCCTCTGGCATTCTCCACGATATCCGTCACTGTCCCTTCCCGGCTCTTTAATCTGTTCCGGAAAGGAATATTGGCAGACATGGCAAGCGAGGGGTCGATGGTGTAATAGTAATTGCTGGGAAGCACTCCCTCCGTCACCGTGATCTGCTGCCCCACCTGCAAAAGCCCCTGACGCTCCATTTTAAATTCCATTCTTCTCACTGACAGCCACCTGCCCTTCCTGCCTATTTTAACAGTATCCTTTGTTGTTTGCAAGGCAAAATTTGCCCAGGGCGTTCCCCCGTCCTTTATGGTCAGCATACCGACGCATTGCCTGCCGCCGCATTATTCCGGCAGTACGCTCCGCTTCAGGCTGGTATGAGCCAGCAGAATATAAATTGCATAAATCAGAAAAAACAGCGCCAGCGAGAACGCCACAATGACCATGGGACTGCTCATCCCTTCCATGACGCCCGGCTCCGGAAGCATTGCCATATGGAAGATGCATGGAACAGCAATCAGAATCGGAGGAACGGCGGGCATAGCGTAATAGAGGGCAAACTGATGATCCAGAGCACGCTCCATCTCCTGCCGGTCCATACCCAATTTTCGAAGCAGAATAAATTGCCGCCGGTAGCGGTCTGTTTCACTGAGCTGTTGAATGGTCAAAATTGTGGCGGCAGTCATGCTGAGAGCCAAAGCCAGATAAAATACAGGAAACACCAGGAGACTGGTCTGAATCGCCACCTGTGCAGCCTCGTTAGCCTTTGTGGTTACAAAAGCATACCCAACAGGGGACTCCTGCTGATCGTATTCCATGGCGGCCATATTGGTCAGTGCTTCATACTGCTGCGCAGAAACCGGCTGGAGCGTCTTTGCGGCATAGGCCAGATGATGTACCGTCTGCCCCGCCACCGCCTCGTCCGGGACTACCAGAATATAACCCCGGCCATTACCCACACCCAGGCTTTGGGAGAGATGCTCCGTGCAGATGCTTCCCGGGGTCAGAGTCACATTCCCCAGGGTAATTGGCTGGTCATAGTCCCGCAGCGGCTCTTCCAAATATGTCATACAGTGGATCAGGTACTGCCCCGGCTCCATCTCCACTGCCGGATAACCCGCAACAGAGCGCAGCGCAGCATAGTCGCTCCAGCAAAGGACGGGATCCCGGTCATAATTATAGTAATAATAGACAGTTCGGCTGCTGACGTAATCCTGCACCTGGGAACTGTCACTCAGATAAACCTGATACAAAACCGACTGCTCTACCGGAATATTCTCGTCAATATATTCCAGATAAGAACCAGGGTTCCGGTTCTTTCCCTCAATTCCAAAATAAAGATCAAAACAGGCGGTTTCCGCCGCCCTGCCCCGAAAAATGCCGTTAAATACCAGCCCGCTTCCTTCGGTGAGCAGTGTAGCGGTGAAGATGACAGAAATCACTGCCATAACAGTCCCCATGGTGGCAAGCTTCGAGGTAAGCGTGCGGAAAACCAGCAGGGTCTGCCCCTGATATTTCCGGACAGGACGTTTCTCAAAAAAAGCGGGAACGCCGGAGGCAAAGCTGAGAAAAAAGCCAAACAGAGCAGCAAGCAGCCCCCCTGCCCCGATAATGCCGGTTATCAAATCACCGGCCATCAGCAAAGCCGTCCCCGCCACGCCCAGCAGAATGGAAACACCAAACATCCAGCGGCGCAGTTTTCCGGCCGGGACAGCCGCACCTTCATTCTGCCGGTCAAAGTAAATGAGATCATAGATCTTCATCTTCCGGATACGCTTTCTGCTTTTCCGAAGGGCATGAAGGTAAATCAATGCGAAATAAAACAGAGTCAGCCCTGCCGCCGGGAAAGAGAGTGCCATGGCAAAATGATACGGCAGGTTGAACATCGCAAACAGAATCGCCCGCAAAATCTGGTAAAGCACTCCACCCAGCACCAGTCCCAGCGCCAGGGCTGCACCGCCCACCGCCAGGTTTTCCAGAAAGAACAGTCGGGCAACCTGTTCGTTTGTCAAACCCACCAGGATATAGGTTCCTAATTCCCGGCTCCGGCGGGAAAGCATGAAACCGGTGGCATAGCTTACCAGCCAGCCAAAGATGCACACAACAACAATGCTGGCCAGGATGATCACAAAAGGCAGTGTGTTCATCGCTTCCGAAAGCTGTTGGACTTCCCTGGAAAACACCAGGCCATTGAAGGAATACAGCAGTGCTGCGGCCATCACTACAGTGACAAAGTACACCAGATAATCTCTCGCCTGCCGCCTGGCGTTTCTAAGAGACAGTTTAGATAACGTCACTGATATCACCTCCCAGCGCAGCAAGGACATCCAAAATTTCGTGGTAAAATGCCGACCTTCCCCGCTCTCCCCGCAGCAGTTCGTTGAACACCCGGCCATCCTTCAGGAACAGCACCCGCCCGGCGTAACTGGCGCTGTAAGCGTCATGGGTGACCATCAGGATAGTGGCCCCCATATCCTGATTCATCGCAGTCATAATCTTCAGCAGATTTTTGGATGCCCTGGAGTCCAATGCACCGGTGGGTTCGTCCGCCAACAACAGAGACTGCCCCGCCACCATCGCCCGTGCGCAGGCAGCCCGCTGCTTCTGTCCGCCGGAAACCTGATAAGGAAATTTAGTCAAAATGTCTGTGATCCCAAGCTTCCCGGCCACCTCCCGCACCCGGTTCTGCACGGTTCCGGGATTCTGGTGATTTAAAGAGAGGGCCAGCCCGATGTTTTCCTCAACGGTCAGGGTGTCAAGCAGATTGAAGTCCTGAAACACAAATCCCAGCCGTTCCCGACGGAATTTCGCCAGTTCCTCCTCACCGAGATCGGCTATACTCATTCCATCCAGCAGAATTTTACCTGCACTGATGGTGTCGATGGTGGAGATGCAGTTGAGCAGGGTAGTTTTACCGCTGCCTGACGCGCCCATGATAGCTAAGAACTCTCCGTCCTCCACCTCAAAGCTCACCCGGTCCAGAGCTTTGGTGACATTGTTTTTACTTCCGTAATATTTTTCGATATTTTGTACCTGAAGCATAAGCAAACCTCCTTTGCATCTCAATCATACATCAAATGCAAAGGAGGTACTATCGAATTGATATTGATTTAGCTTACGGTTTTGTAAGATTCTCCCTTGCGGGAAAGGTCAGCGTTACCGCTGTTCCTTCCCCCTCCCGCGAAACAATATGCAGCCCCAAATCCATAAAAGAAGCCAGTTTTTTACACAGGTACAATCCCATGCCGGTAGAACCTCCCCGACTTCGCCCGTTACTGCCGGTAAATCCCCGGTCAAACACACGGGGCAGTTCATGAGCCGGGATACCGATGCCATTGTCCTGAATGATAAACCGAACCTGTTTCCCCAGCGGTTTTGCGGAGAGAGTGACCACCGGTTCGTCTCCCCGATAGCGGGCCGCATTTTGAAGTAGTTGTCCCAAAATAAAGACTGCCCACTTTTCATCGGTATAGACGGTGTCATTCAAATTCTCTGTTTCCACCCGGACGCCGCTTTGAATCAGCAGGGAACGATGGTTTTCAATCGCCTGGAAGGCAATTTCCCCCAGATTCACCTGCCGGAACAGACAGTCCTGCTCCGGGTTTTCTGCCCGTGCGTAAAACAAGGCCCGCTCTATATTGGCCTCGATCTGCGCAAGCTCCGCTGTCAGCTTCCGGCGGGTATCCCCATCCAGCCCCCGGCAGATCAACCGGGCGGCGGTGATGGGGGCCTTGATCTCATGCACCCAGCGTTCCACATACTCCCGGTACTCCCGCTGAGAGGCTTCCGCATCAGAAACCGCCCCAGTCATGGCCCGCCCTGCCCGGCGAGTCAAGTCAAAGAGCCGACGCTCATAAACGCCTTTGGGCGGCGGGACACACTCCGCAAACAAATATTTCTGATCCAGGCCGTCCCAAATGGCCTCCAACTCCCGAAGACGGCTGCACTGACAGCAGAAGTCGTAAATCTGTGCTGCCGCAAAGACCAAAAAAAGAACCAGGAATAAAATGACCAGAATACCCGGCTGCGTCCCCACAGCAAAAAGGAATAACGCCGCCAGTCCGGCACAGATTAACTGGAGGGCGATCCGCCCCATCCGGTCTGATAAAAATTCCCGCAAAGTCATAGCTGATACCCCATTCCCCGACGTGTTTTGACAGCGTCAGGCAAACCCAGCTCCGCCAGTTTTGCGCGGAGCCTGGTCATGTTAACACTGAGGGTGTTGTCGTCAATATAAATCTGATTATCCCACAGCGTATCAATCAGATCGCCTCTGGAAACAATTTTCCCGGCGTGAGCCATCAAGCAAGCTAATATTTGCAGCTCATTTCTGGTCAATTCCGCAGTTTTCCCGTTGGCCGATACAACTCCTTTGGTCAGAGTCAGACAAAGCCCACAAGCCTCCAGAACATCAGCAGCTTCCGATCCGCCTCCGGTTCGGCGCAGGACGGCCTTAATCCGGGCCAGCAGAACGGGAACGCTGTACGGCTTCGTGATGTAATCATCTCCGCCCAGGCTCAACGCCCGCACCTCATCCACACCGGCATCCCGACTGGTGACAAAAATCACCGGCACGGAAATGGCTTTCCTCAGTGCGGCGCACAGTGAGAAGCCGTCTTTGCCCGGAAGACCAATATCTAAAAGGATCAGGTCCGGGTGTTCCCGCGCTGCCTGACCAGGTACATCTGTAAACTCCTCAATCGACAGAGGAGTATATCCCTCATTTTCCAGGAGCAGCGTCAATTCCTCCCGAATATCCGGGTCATCCTCAATTATCATAATCCGGGCCATACGATTCCTCCCGCTGTTTTACGTTTTATATGTTGGGCTCATACCCTGCTTTGGCCCATTTTGCCTTTCAAATCAAATGTTCCCCTTTCCATTATTCTTCCATCCGCCGCCTCAGTTCCTTCCAGTCTGTTATGGTCAGAATCTCGTTATCTTCTGTATAAGGCAGATCAATCGCGCCTATGTACCATATCGGCATCAGACCGGCATTGAGAGAACCTTTTACATCGCATTCATACTGATCTCCGATATACCAGACCTGTTCCGGATGCAGCCCCGCTTTTTCCAAAGCCAGCTCAAAGATTCTCTTATTGGGTTTACGAAACATATAGTTACTTGAGGTAATGATAAACTCAAAGTCATTTTCCGGAAGCATTCGATTGATACGCTCTGCAACCACAGCGGGAGCATAAGAAATATTACTGATTACGCCGGTACGGATGCCTTTGCTCTTCAAATATACCAAAAAGTCCTTTATCCCTTCTGTCGGCACTCCCGGAGCGGCAGCATTCCAGAATACCGTATCTATTTCAGCGTTGCTCAGTGCAATCTCTATGCCCAGCGATTCATAAAGATACGGCGTAAACATGGTATTTGGTACTTCTATTTGCATTACATGTCTTTTCCCGGGAAGAAACCTTCCCAATTCCTGGTTGAGTTCATTTGCCCTGGCCTGCACCTGCTCTGCCGACAAATGATATTTATTTTTTACGGCATACTGTAAAACAGCTTCCGTTCCCTTTACTCCGTCAAATGCCTGTTCTGCAAAAAGTGTTTGACCGTAATCAAACAATACCATTTTGGGAATATCCATATCATCTACCTCTACCTTCTAAAAAAAGTTATTGCGGAAGCAGCTGCGGCACGCCGGGCCACATCAATTCCGGCATGGAATCCAGCTTGTTCAGATACACATTCTTGTTTTAAAGGACACTGACTAATATAACTAAAATAATAATTACAAAAATAATATTGAAAATCCATGTCCACTTATTTCCTAAATTCATTGTATAGCCAAACCCACTTCCCGGTCTCTTGATAATTACTCTTTTGTCTTCCCTGTTGAAATATAGTCTTCCCGTTAACCAGCCATCATTTCTATTGCTTGATTTCATAAAATACTCCTTTGCAACTTCTGATTTACACTCACCCGACAACTTTTCAAACCGGAATTCTGATAAGAAATTCCGATTCCTTGTCCCAATTGTCCAATCTGTGATTGGATAATTTCATTTTCTCTATCTTTATAAGTCATGTAGAACTGTCTCATTCCCGCAACATTACTTCTAGAAAATCCTCTTCCATATTCTTCTGTAAGATATGCGGATAGAGAATCTATGACTTTCAATCCATATTTTGCACGTTCCTGTCCCTGTTGTTCCTGTTCAATAATATAATGTCCCAGTAAAAAACTTGTAATAACCGTAATTGCATTTGCCATCTGTCCCATATTGTTCCTGGCATTATCAATCAGCTCTTTAGATTTTTGAAATAAAGCCGCAAATTCCATATCGTTTATTATGTCCGTTTTTTTATTATCCACAAATCCGCCTCCAATAATAATTTTATGCAGCATTAAACCGCTAACTACTTTTTAATAACTCAAACTTCCCACATTAAAAATGGGATTTGCTCCTTGAAAAATCAAT
>CAJUJU010000025.1 GCA_910586835.1 uncultured Acetatifactor sp. | reverse complement strand
TTCGGGGTATGCCCGAAAACGAACTTATTCGGGGTATGCCCGAAAACGAACTTATTCGGGGTATGCCCGAAAACAACCTTGATCGGGGTATGCATATGAAGAAGAGAATCAGATTGAAGGGTCGCATTAAGACCTTTATACAGTTTGGCATTTATCTTGGAGTACTCCTGTGCGGTGTTGACGCGGCGATGGTTCTGATCGATGTGAGAGCGGGACTGCTGCTTGCGGGATATCTTGCGGTTTATTTTGCCATTACGCTGTCCCTCTATTTCTATAATAAGCCCATCATTATGAATGAGCTTGTGAGCTTTGCAACGGAATACGGACAGATTCAGCGTAAGCTGCTGAGAGAGATGGATCTTCCATATGCGCTGTTGGATGACAGCGGAAAGGTGATCTGGACGAATCTGGCCTTTGAAGCCGTGATTCATCAGCCCAAGGGCTACAGCAAATCCATTACCGCGCTGTTTCCCTCAATCACCCGGGACAGGCTGCCGGACGACAGTGGGCTGGACGAGGCACAGTATGAGCTGGAATATGAGGGAAACGAATATGTGATAAAGTTCAGGAAGCTTTCTCTCAAGGATATGGCGGAGCACAGTGACATGATCGACGCCCAGGGCTACAACGGGTATCTCATCGCCGTCTATCTGTATGACGAGACGGCGCTTCACATAGCCCTGCAGGAGGTGGATGACCAGAGCCTTGCGGTGGGAATGATTTACCTGGATAACTATGAGGAAGCGCTGGAGAGCGTGGAGGAGGTTCGCCGCTCCCTGCTGATTGCGCTGATTGACCGTAAGGTAAACAAATATATTTCCGCGCTGGACGGCATCTGTAAAAAGCTGGAGAAGGACAAGTATCTTGTCATTATGAGAAAGCGTGCCATTGCGGAGCTGCAGGATTCCAGGTTTGATCTTCTGGAGGAGGTCAAGACCGTAAACATCGGCAATGAGATGGCGGTGACCATCAGCATCGGCGTGGGACTGGACGGCCTGACCTACGCCCAGAATTATGAGTTTGCACGCAACGCCATAGATCTTGCCCTGGGGCGAGGCGGCGACCAGGCGGTCATCAAGGCGCCGGAGAGCATTACATATTACGGCGGCAAGAGTCAGCAGATAGAAAAGAATACCAGAGTGAAGGCCAGAGTGAAAGCCCATGCGCTTCGGGAGATTATCAGCGGCAAGGATCTGGTGCTTGTCATGGGGCATCGCATGCCGGATGCGGACAGCTTTGGCGCGGCTGTGGGTATTTACCGGATTGCACAGACCTTGGGCAGAAAGGCGCACATTGTGCTGAACGAAAGTCCCTCATCCATCGCCCCCATGGTGGAATTGTTCAAGAGTAATCCCGAATACGAGGAGGACATGATCGTAGGCAGCCAGCAGGCTATTGAAATCAGCAACAGCAACTGTGTGCTGGTTGTGGTGGACGTGAATAAGCCCTCTATTACAGAATGCCCGGATCTGCTGCGCTTCTGTAAGTCCGTGGTGGTGCTGGATCACCACAGACAGGGGACGGAGACCATTGAGAATGCAACTCTTTCCTATGTGGAACCCTATGCCTCTTCCGCTTCGGAGATGGTGTCCGAAATTTTGCAGTATACCTATGATAATATCAAGATACGGACGGAGGAAGCGGACTGCATGTACTCCGGCATCATGGTAGACACCAATAATTTTATGACAAAGACGGGAGTGCGGACCTTCGAGGCGGCGGCTTTCCTGCGGAGAAACGGCGCGGACGTGACCCGGGTACGCAAGCTGTTCCGGGAGGACGCGCTGGAGTACAAGGCGAAGGCGGACGCAGTCAGCCAGGCGGAGATTTACAGACAGTATTTTGCCATTTCCATCTGCACGGCGGACGAGCTTCCCAGCCCTACGGTAATCGGAGCGCAGGCGGCCAACGAACTTCTGAACATCAAGGGAATCAAGGCCAGTTTTGTGCTGACGGATTATCAGGGAAAAATATATATCAGCGCCCGTTCCATCGATGAGGTAAATGTACAGATCATCATGGAGAGAATGGGGGGCGGCGGGCATTTGAGCACGGCTGCCTGCCAGATGGAAGGAATGGGGATCATAGAAGCAATCGGCGTGCTGAAGCGCACCATTGACTCAATGCTTGACAACAACGAGATTTAGAATAAAGTACAGAAAGGATTTGACAATATGAAGATTATATTACTGCAGGATGAGAAGAAGCTGGGAAAAAAAGGTGATATCGTAGAGGTCAGCGAGGGATACGCAAGAAATTATATTCTGCCGAAGAAGATCGGTGCGGAGGCTTCCGCTAAAAATATGAACGATCTGAAGCTGAAGAAGGCAAATGACGCGAAGGTGGCACAGGAGCAGCTGGATGCCGCGAAGGCACTGGCTGCCGATCTGGAGGACAGGATTGTGACGATCCGGATCAAGGCAGGGGAGGGCGGAAAGGTGTTCGGTTCCGTCTCCGCAAAGGAAATTGCGGCGGCTGTGAAGGAGCAGTGCGGCATTGAAATTGACAAGAAGAAGCTTCAGCTTGCCGACAATCTTCGGAATTTTGGCAGCTATGAGGTGGGGATCAAGCTTCATCCTCAGGTGACGGGAAAGCTGACGGTTAAGGTAACAGAGTAAAGGGAAGCTGCACAGTAAAGTCTCTTTATTCAGAAAAGGCCGGAAGCGCATTTTCCGGGGAGACAATTTACAGGGAAACATATGGATGAAAATGTAATAAAGAGGATACTGCCCCACAGCATTGAGGCGGAGCAGTCCGTGATCGGCTCCATGATTATGGACCGGGAGGCCATTGTGGTGGCTTCTGAGCTGGTGTCGGGAGAGGATTTTTATAACAGACAATACGGCATTCTCTTTGAGACCATGGTGGAGCTGAACGATTCCGGAAGCCCGGTGGATCTGGTCACCCTTCAGAATAAACTGAAGGAGAAGGATGTTCCTCCCGAGGTCAGCAGCCTGGAATTTGTCCGGGATCTAATTACGGCGGTGCCTACCTCGGCCAATATCAAGTACTATGCGAACATCGTGGCGGAAAAGGCGACCCTGCGGCGCCTCATCAGGCTCAACGAGGAAATTGCGAATACCTGCTACGCGGGGAAGGAGAGCCTGGAATACATTCTTGAGGATACGGAGAAGAGAGTGTTCCAGCTGGTTCAGAAGAGAAATACGGACGATTTCGTGCCCATACGCCAGGTGGTAATGAACGCCATGGATAAGATCGAAATCGCTGCAAAAAACAAGGGAAGCGTCACAGGGATTCCCACCGGATTTATTGATCTGGATTACCGCACGGCGGGTATGCAGCCCTCGGATCTCATATTGGTGGCTGCCCGTCCTTCCATGGGAAAGACAGCCTTTGAGCTGAACCTGGCGCATTATATGGCGTTTAAGAAAAATTTGACCGTTGCGCTGTTCAGCCTGGAGATGAGCAAGGAACAGCTGGTGAACAGAATGTTTTCCCTGGAATCCAACGTGGATGCGCAGAAGCTCCGCACGGGCCAGCTGAACGATCAGGAGTGGGAGCGGCTGATCGAGAGCGCGGGAACCATAGGAAAGTCCAAGTTGATTATAGACGATACGCCGGGTATCAGTATTTCCGAGCTGCGGTCAAAATGCAGAAAATATAAGCTGGAGCATGATTTGTCTATTGTTATGATCGACTATTTGCAGCTGATGTCGGGAAGCGGCAGATCAGAGTCAAGACAGCAGGAGGTCTCGGATATCTCCCGTTCCCTGAAGGCGCTGGCGAGGGAACTGAGCGTGCCGGTGATTGCCCTGTCTCAGCTGTCGCGTGCGGTGGAGCAGAGGCCGGATCGCAGGCCCATGCTCTCTGACCTGAGGGATTCCGGAGCAATCGAGCAGGATGCAGATGTGGTTATGTTCCTTTATCGGGACGATTATTATAATCATGATTCACCGGACAAAGGGATTTCGGAGGTCATTATTGCAAAACAGAGAAACGGTCCTATCGGCACTGTCAAACTGGCCTGGCTGCCCGAATATACAAAGTTCGCAAATCTGGAACACGGAAAGAGCGGAGAGTAAAGGTACAGATACCTTTGAGATACGGAAACGAATGTTATTTAGCCTACGGAAGAGAATGAGCAGATTACTCATTCTCTTTTGCATATGTGGAAAGGAGTCGGAATGGGTAATTTTTTGTTTATTTCAGATGCGGCGAAGGAAGTCAGGGTGGAAAGCCATGTGCTGCGCTACTGGGAGGAAGAACTGCATCTTCCCATCAAACGCAACGAGCTGGGACACCGGTATTATACGGAAGAGGATGTGGAACGCTTTAAACAGATCAAGGGAATGAAAGAGAGGGGACTACAGTTGAAGGCGATCAAAATGATCCTCAAGGACGGGAAGCTGGATGTACTTTCTCAGGGAAAACCTGAGCGCAAGGAACCGCAAGGGGAAGAGATGGAGGAAATCGTACAGCCACAGAACGGACTTGCCATCGACATTGTGAAGAATCAGGCAGAAGCCGTGACGGCAGAGTCCAGGGAAGACAAGTCCAGAAGGCTTCAATGGCTGCTGCAGCAGCTGATCAAGGAGACCCTGCAGGAAAATAACAGTGAGCTTTGCAGAGAGATCAAGGAAAGTGTGGTCAAGGAGCTGGATTATCAGTTCAGAATGCAGGAGGAAAGGGAGGAGGTCAGAGACCGAAAGCTGGCGGAACGGGATGAGGAGCATTATAAAAAGATGGACGAGCTTCTCAGAAAAAAGAGCAGGCCCAGATTCTCTCTGCGCAAAAAAAAGAAGGGCACCTGAAAAGGTGTCCTTGTATCCGGAAAAGTGCCCTTCTTTTATTTGTAACTTTGCTTCAGAGCTAAAATGCCGCCGACGGCACTTTTCTCAGGCCTGAGAAATAGCGCCTGTAGGGCACTGGCCTGCGCAGGAACCGCAGTCGATGCACTTATCTGCGTCGATTTCAAACTTGCCGTCTCCCATGCTGATTGCACCAACGGGGCACTGTCCCTCGCAGGCGCCGCAAGCTACGCAAGCATCACTGATTTCATATGCCATGACCTTATCCTCCTTATTACTAAAAGACTTAACAATACTCCTATCACATTGTAATATAAAATCTGTTCAAATACAACATGATTTTGATAAAAAAAGAATGAATTAGACAGGTCTAGTTGCCGCCGGAGATCTCCGAGCGGCGTTTCTTAACACCGTCCAGAATGACCTTCTTTTTATCCAGAAGCTTTGTCTTGTCCATTGCAGGAACCCCTTTGAGTTTGTATTCCATTCCCAGGCTCTGATATTTCTTTTCACCCATGGTGTGATAGGGAAGTACATCCAGCGCTTTCAAATTATGGAGCCCGCCAATGAAGTAGCCCAGGTCAAAAAGGTATTTTTCGTCATCTGTGATGCCGGGCACAACCACATGCCGGATCCACATATCCACATGCTTTTCGTCCAGATATTCCGCAAATTTCAGAATATTGGTGTTTGGCTGCATGGTCAGTTCCCTGTGCTTTTCCGGGTCAATATGCTTGATATCCAGCATTACCAGATCGGTGATGCTCATAAGCTTATCCAGTTTTTCCCGCTGGGCGGCATTGTCCGGATTGAAGGCGATGCCGGAAGAGTCGATACAGGTGTGAACGCCCCGTTCTTTTGCCAGGGTAAACAGCTCGATCAGAAAGTCAATCTGCATCAGGGGTTCTCCGCCGGTGACGGTGAGACCGCCGCCGTTGGCGTAAAACGGACTGTTTCTTTCGTATTGTTCCATAATGTAGGACGGTTCCATAAGCGTGCCGCCGTTCATATCCCAGGTGTCGGGATTGTGGCAATAAGCGCAGCGCATGGGGCAGCCCTGCACAAACACGACAAAACGTGTGCCGGGCCCGTCCACAGTTCCAAAACTTTCCAGTGAATGAATTCTGCCTTGCATTGTAAAATATCTCCTTCCTTGAGCAGATAAAGAAACACTATTATTATAACAAATACAGGTGGAATTGAAAAGAAGATACATAAAAAACAGGAATGCAACAAAAGATATAATTTGTTGTATTCCTGTCTTACATCATCTATTTCGGCAGTCTGCCGGAAAACTTTAGTCCCTGATGAAAAAAACTGAATTTTTTTGTGAGCGCTCCTGTGGGATTACCGTTTCGGAATCTCTGCTCAGAGCGAGATGTTCAGGAAAACATTATCTCTGTCGTCCTGCTCGATGCCAAGATACCGTTTTGTGATCCGGAAGGAGGAATGATTGTAGATATCCGTCAGCAGCACGGAGGACACGCCCTGACGCCAGGCGTGATAACCAAAGGTTTTCCGAAGGGAGTGACAGCTGATGTGCTGATTCATGCCGTTGGCCCGGGCGGCCTCCTTGACAATGCGAAACGCCTGGCTGCGTCCCAGCGGCCGATTATTGCCCTTTCTGCTGGGAAAGAGGAAGTGCTCTCCGGAAGGAGCTTCCTTCAGGATACCATAATAATTCCCCAGGGCGTCAATGATAGCTTGGTTCAATGCGATTTGATTGGTTTTTCCCGTCTTCTGTTCTGTCACGCAGACATGTGAAAAACAGGTTTCCCTTGAAAAATCATAAACATCTTTCCATTGCAGCTGCAGCAAGTCTGAGATTCTCAGCGCAGTGTTCAGCCCCATGACAAAAAGAGTATAGTTTCTGGCATTGCATTTTTCCGAGAGATAGTAATTTTTGAAGTCCTGTAGTTTTTGGGGATTTCTGATGGGTTCGGCAGCGCTCATTTTTTTTTCCTCCATTCGTTGATTTGCGAATACAACAAATTATATCAAATGTTGCATTCGCTGAAGAGGGCAGCGGCAGGGAGGCTGGAAGACAGCAGGGAGGTTGTATATGTTAAGACTGACGGTGAGCACGGAAGAATATTTAATGCTGGGGGAGGATATCAAGGTCGTGTTTCTGGGAGGCACGGGGAAGCATCTTCGGATCATGATAGATGCTCCGAAGAATATCAATATTGTCAGGAGCAGCGTGATCGAGAAGAAATTTACAGATCCGGAGATCCGGGCAACCCTTCCCAAATATTATCCGGAGCCCGAGCACCCGGAGAAGTACCGGTGACTGTCGGAAAACGGCATTGAAGCGGACGGTAAAGCCGCAGGAAAAAGATAATAACCGGATGCGGAAGCATCGAAGCCCGGGCCCGGCGGAGGGCGGACGTATCCGGTTTATTATAAAAACAAAAAACCATTTATTCACCGGCGCGAACGGATTTGCGCCAGGTAAATCCAAGGAGGTAAACTATGATAGTACAGCACAACTTAACAGCAATGAATTCCAACAGAATGCTTGGTCTGACCACCAAGACCCAGGCTAAGTCCACCGAGAAGCTTTCTTCCGGTTACAAGATCAACCGTGCGGCTGACGATGCTGCAGGCCTTTCCATCAGTGAGAAGATGAGAAAGCAGATCAGAGGACTGACTCAGGCGTCCGCCAACGCACAGGACGGCATCTCTGCAGTGCAGACCGCTGAGGGAGCGTTGACTGAAGTACACGACATGCTTCAGAGAATGAATGAGCTGGCTGTAAAGGCCGGAAACGGCACCATGTCTGAGACGGACCGCCAGTCCGTACAGGACGAGATCGACCAGCTTGTCACCGAGATCGACCGTGTTTCCGAGACCACCAAGTTCAACGAGACCTATCTGCTGAAGGGCGCCGGAAAAAATAAGAATGCGGGCGAGGTAAGTGCAAAGGTTGACGGAAAGATTCAGGAAGCTGCCGTAACGGAAGCAAGGGGAAATATCTTCAGTGCTACCTTCAGTGATGTTGCAGCAAATGCATTGGATGCCGGAACGGAGGATACTGCTACAATTGAGTATCTGGACGAGAACGGTGATAAGAGGACAAGGGATATTGTCTTCAAGGCAGGGAAGGATGCGGCAGCTACAGCAGCAAATTTTGCGGAAGCCTTGAATAATGACGATGTTTTGAAACACGTTTTCAAGGCAAGCGCTGATAAGACCGGCAAGCTGTCCGTGGAATCCAAGCTGGACGGAACAAAAACAGATGATACCAAAAATGCGGTACAGAGCATTAAGTTTGAGTCCGCTACAACGAAGGCACCCGGAGCCGCTGTAAGAGCAAACGGTTTTGTGGAGATAGCCGATCAAACGGCGGCTACAGACGATGACTATGCAAAGCTGCGCAAAGGCGCTACCGGCGAATCTTTTGCCTTTTCTATCGGAGGAGTAAAAGGAGCCACTACGGCGGGAACTGGTGCTACTTTGGCAACAGGCGCAGGAAACGGCGTGCTGATGGACGGCGAGTCGATTACCATCAACGGCAAGACATATACCTATGATGCAGGCAAAACAACAGGTCTGGAGGCAAATACTTTTAAGACCCTTGATGATCTGAACAAGCTGCTGGAGGCGGACGGGTATAAGGCAAGTGTTGTAGTGACCGCTACTCAGGTTTCCAAGTCCTATGATGATAAGAACAATGTGACTGGGACGGAGAAGTCGGATTATACGCAGGAAATACTTGCGGCCAGTACCGGCGCAACAGCATTGGGGGCTCTTGCAGCAGGTGATTTTGAGGAAACGGCAGCTGATTTCTTAAAGGGAACAAAGCATACAAACGATATCGCAGATACGGCAGTAAATTTTGAGAATGTCAAAGTTGAGCTGCGTATTACCGAGGCAGGTTCTGTGGAAAAGGCCTCCGATGTCCTGAATTTCAGTCTGCAGGTAGGAGCGGACACTACGGAAGACAACAAGATTTCCGTGGATATCCAGTCTATGAGCGCTAAGAGCCTTGGTATCAACAAGGTAAGCGTGACCGGAGAGGACTCTTCCAATGCAGATCAGGCTGTCAATACCATTGCAGATGCCATCGCACAGGTTTCCAGACAGCGTTCTACGCTGGGTGCAGTTCAGAACCGTTTGGAGCACACCATCAACAACCTGGATAATGTGGTGGAGAATACCACTGCTGCAGAAGCTCAGATCCGCGATACGGATATGGCAAGCGAGATGGTGAAGTACTCCAACAACAATATTCTGTCTCAGGCAGGCCAGGCGATGCTGGCACAGGCCAACCAGAGCAATCAGGGTGTTCTTTCACTGCTCGGCTAATCAGACTGAATAAGCAGTATATGAGAAATTCGATCAGTAAAGTTATGGTCCGCAGGGGAATACCTCTGCGGACTGTTCTGTATTGTACATGGATAACGGTTTCGTTTTCAGAGAAATTGTGACGTGATTTCCTGTAAGATAAAAAGAGGGCGTGTCAATTGACACGCCCCTGTTTGACCTTGACGATCAGATTCCCTCATGGAAGGTACGGGAAATAACGTCAGCCTGCTGCTCGGGAGTGAGCTTGATAAAGTTCACTGCATATCCGGATACACGGATCGTAAGCTGAGGATAGTTCTCGGGATGCTGCTGAGCATCCAGTAAGGTATCTCTGTTGAGAACGTTTACGTTCAAGTGATGGCCGCCCTTTGTTGCGTAACCATCCAATAAATTTACAAGGTTGTCAACCTGTGCTGCACTTGCTGCCATGATAGTTTCCTCCTTCTATCTGCTATTTGTAGTCATCTAAACCCTCGTGGAGGGTAGGTACACTGCAGGCCAACGGTGTTCTGGAACAATCCGTACAGCCCATTGTCTGAACGTTCCTTGACTGCTCCTCATTTTCGCCGCACTCCACATTGACATGGCCGACTCCGTCGGTCATACCGGAATCCAGCATCTTTACAAGGTCGTCAATCATTTTGTTCTCGTCCATAGTGTCTCCTTTTGAATCAGCCCGGCCGCCTTGACAGCCAGGCTGAAATTACGCCGTATGAATACGTTGTATGATATCCGGCTTATTTCAGATCAAGCTCCAGATCGCCTGCGAATACCTGATCTTCCTTGCCCAGAGCTCCGGGGATGATGGTGAAGGTATTGGAGATACCATCCTGCGCATCATTGAAAGGAAGCTTGGAAACGGAAGCCAGGGAAGCAACTGCGCCATGAGTGTCACGGCCGTGCATGGGGTTTGCACCGGGTGCGAAAGGCTGGCCCTTCTTACGTCCGTCAGGAGTATTACCTGTAGCCTTACCATAGGTCACATTGGAGGTAATGGTCAGGATGGAAGTGGTGGGCACACCGTTTCTGTAGGTGTGATGACGTCTGATCGCGGTCATGAACTTGTGAACGATCTCCTGAGCGATCTCGTCTACACGATCATCATCATTACCATACTTGGGGAAATCACCGGTGGTCTTGAAGTCCACGATGATGCCGTCCTCGTCACGGACAACTTCAACCTTGGCATACTTGATTGCGGAAAGGGAGTCGGCAACGATGGAGAGTCCTGCAACACCGGTTGCAAAATATCTCTTGACGTCTCTGTCGTGAAGAGCCATCTCAGCCCTCTCATAGCAATACTTGTCATGCATGTAGTGGATGATGTTGAGGGTATTTACATATACATCTGCCTGCCACTCCAGCATGTCGATGAACTTGCTCATAACATCATCATAGTCAAGAACATCGCCGGTAACAGGACGGTACTTGGGACCGACCTGCTTCTTGGTGACTTCATCCACACCGCCGTTCAGAGCGTACAGCAGGCACTTTGCCACGTTTGCGCGGGCGCCGAAGAACTGCATCTCCTTACCGATTACCATGGAAGATACGCAGCATGCGATACCGTAGTCGTCGCCGTGAGTAGCTCTCATCAGGTCGTCGTTCTCATACTGAATGGAAGAGGTCTGGATAGAAGTCTTCGCACAGAACTTCTTAAAACCTTCAGGAAGTCTGGTGGACCAGAGTACGGTCAGGTTCGGCTCGGGAGAAGGCCCAAGGTTATAAAGGGTATTCAGGTAACGGAAGCTCATCCGGGTAACCATGTGACGTCCGTCTACACCAACGCCGGCCAGGGACTCGGTTACCCATACGGGATCGCCTGCAAAAATCTGGTTGTACTCAGGAGTACGGGCAAACTTGATCAGACGCAGCTTCATGATGAAGTGGTCGATGAACTCCTGGATCTGCTCCTCGGTGAAGGTGCCGTTCTTCAGGTCCCTCTCTGCGTAGATATCAAGGAAGGTAGAGGTACGGCCAAGAGACATTGCAGCGCCGTTCTGCTCCTTTACTGCGCACAGATATCCGAAGTATACTGCCTGGATTGCTTCCTGCACGTTGGTAGCGGGATTGGAGATATCGCAGCCGTAGGAAGCAGCCATCTCCTTCATCATCTTCAGGGCAACCATCTGCTCGGAAAGCTCCTCGCGAAGACGGATTACGTCATCGGTCATAACGCGGCCGGTGGAATCCTTCTGTGCCTGCTTGTCCTCGATCAGTCTGTCGATTCCGTACAGAGCCACACGTCTGTAGTCACCGATAATACGTCCGCGGCCGTAAGCATCGGGAAGGCCGGTGATGATATGGGAAGAACGGCAGGCTCTCATCTCCTGGTTGTAAGCATCAAAACAGCCTGCGTTGTGGGTCTTTCTGTGAGTGGAAAAGAACTCGGAAATCTCGGGATCAACCTCGTAGCCATTGTCTGAGCATGCCTTCTCTGCCATACGAATACCGCCGTAAGGCTGCAGGGATCTCTTGAAAGGCTTATCGGTCTGGAAGCCTACGATGGTCTCCTTGCTCTTGTCAAGATAACCGGGGCCATGGGAGGTGATGGTGGAAACAACCTTGGTGTCCATATCCAGAACGCCGCCGGCCTCGCGCTCCTTCTTCTGAAGGTCAAGCACCATTGCCCACAGATCCTTGGTGTTCTGAGTAGGGCCTGCCAGGAAGGAATCGTCGCCGTCATAGGGATGATAGTTCCTCTGGATGAAGTCACGGACATTGACTTCTTTGTCCCACTTACCGCGTACAAAATCAGTTTCAATCGGTTTCATTTGAAATGCCTCCTCTTAAAATTTGATTGGTTCATAGATGAATAAGTTACCGCTGATTCATATTTATCATTATAAGAAAAACCATGCGCAGAGTCAAGGCTGGCGGCGTACTTTGGTGTACTTTTTTGTATACAATGGCAATGGTTTCCCTGTTATCTTTCATTTAGATAAAGCTGTACGCGATTGTTTATATTTTCAATGATGAGCTCCGCGGGCTTGAGACCGTCAAAGTAGTCCTTTGCCTCATCATAAATGATGTTCAGGACGGCCTGAGTGTGCAGAGGAAGAAAGTGAACCGTCTCCATGATCTCCAGCTGCTCGGCCGCATCTTCCTCCGTGCAGGTGTCGTATAGTATGCCGTAAGAGAGAGTCACATCTTCACGCGTGCCGCTTCGCTCCAGCAGGTCAGTTTGCTGTGCCGCAAATGCTTTCCGGTTTGTGGGAAGAGAGCTGGGCGGGGAGTATTCCGGATTCGCCTGTTGGGTCTCTTCCTGCAGCAAAAAGGCGAAGAATTCCCAACAGCCCTCCTTGTACGGCGAGTCGGCGTTGATGGCCAGGATGCCATTCGGGGATATCCGGGCATAGACGCCGTCGTCGAAGAAGAAACCGATGGCGGCCTTTCCCTGGGCTTCCAGCTCGCTTTTGGTCTCAAATGCACCCAGGGGCACGAGGAACCGGTCGCCCAGGATTTCCGGGCTGTCCCGGTAGGCCTGGCTGCCGTAGCGTTTTGCCACCTCCAGTATTTTCCGGAACAGCTCCGTATCAAAATCACAGGTTCCCCGCTTAAAATCTACGGCGCCCCAGAAATCCAGGGTTCCGTTTAAAAAGAGCCACAGCAGGGCGGACTGGGAAAGGCCGTAATAAATGGAACCTTTCCCGGGATAATCGTACAGGGCGTTTATGACGCTCTCAATGTCCGGATCCGCCTCCGCCCCCAGTACAGCACTGCTGATCCAGAGGCTGGAAGGGGTGATTTGGGGGACGATGCCGCAGATGGTATTCGTATCCTTTCCCTGGGGGAAGGCCACCGGGAAATAATCCTCCCTGTGGATGCCGGCGCGCTTCAGGTAAGGGGTCAGATCCTCCAGGGCGCCTTTTTCCAGCAGGGCGCTCAAATTTTGGCTGGCGCCTCCGTAGATCAGGTCGGCGCCCTTCCCCGCGCCGATTTCCATGTCTGTGCGCTGGAAGAAATCATGGAGCTCTTCTGTGGAAATGGAACCAGTTGAGGCAGAGGAGGGAGGCTGCTCCAGTACGATCTGATAGTGCTCGTTTGTGCGGTTGAATGTATGGATACACTCAGCCAGCCAGCTGCTGATCTGGTAACAGCGGAAGCGTAAGACCGTTTTTGGTATTTTCTCATATCGCAGGGTCTGCAGGAGGACTCCTCCGTCCCCCTCGTACCTCCAGAGAAGCTCCACGGAATCCTCATCCGTCATCCGAAAGGCGGCGGCGTCCCGGAGAGAAAGCTCCGGGTTAGAACCGGGATCGGAGATCATATCCATGTAGGAGGTGCCGGAAAAAGGCAGTACAAGGCTTCTGGAAGCGCTGTTTTCCTCTGCGGAAACGCTCCAGACGCCGGACTCGTCCATCAGCATCAGGCCCTCCGCTCCGGTTCCCAGGCATTGGAGTTTGGCCTGGCTCAGGTTCAGCCCCTTCAGCCTGATCAGCACCCCGCTGTCGGGGTTCAGCTCGGCTGCAAATACCTTTTCATTCTCTTCTGCCAGAACATAAATTTTTCCTTCCTCCGTCTCACAAACGCTGCGGCCGATAATCTTGTCAAGGGTGTGGAGGATTTCGCCCGCCTCGTCCAGAATCCGGATGCAGCTTCCCGAAAAGCGGCCGTAAAACAGGATGCTTTTGCCTGTGCTGGTGAGAAACCAGCTGTCAGGGAAGGAAGAAAACTTGGGGAGAAGATTTTCCTTGTCGGTGGAAAGTGCGCCGGCGGGCAGAGACCATATGCCGCCCGCATCGCTGAAAATCTGGATTGGCTTGTCGTCGTAAAACTGTGTGCCCAGCAGGCTGCCGGAAAGGATTGCGCCGAAAACGGTGTCCTCTTCCTTTCGGATATCGTAAAATTCCTGGTCGGCAGGGGAGCCGGAGGCGCTGTTCTCTCTGCCGCAGGCGGTCAGTATGCAGAGGCACAACATCAGCAGAATTGTTTGCAGGTATTTTTTCATAATGGATACTCCTGTGATGGATTCTGTTTATTTGGCAGAAAAAAGGAAGCATGGCTTCCTTTTTTCAAGTGCTGTGATTAGATCCTAGTGGTTAATGCTGTGGCGTTCACCGATATAGCCGGCATCCCTTGTGCTGATAACCTGGCCGCACAGGGAACAGGAGGTTACTTCTGTCCGATAGATATTCGAGACACGACAAACGGCAGGTGTTATGGTGGTGATGCCCAGATCGTTGCTGATAATGACTACAGCATGTGTTCTGGCATATTCAGACCGTTCTCCCGTTCTGATCGTTTTGGGGCCTGTGTGGCGGCAGACTGGATCAAGTGCGGCGGAAGCGGTCATTGCAGAGCTTCCAATCAGAAGAAAAGCAGCCAGTAGCAAAGTGAGCAGTGAGTGGTGAAACTTTCTTGGTTTTTTCATTTTTGAATACCTCCTATTGATTATATATGGATGTTGTATAAATATTACAATAAAATTATAACATATACATTTATTGGATACAACAACTTTATAATTGTTTTATAGTAAGAAGCAAGTATTATATAACGTCTGATCAAAAAAGAATAACTTGTCATATTTTGGGGAAAGTAATATACTGATAGCAGGCATCTGCGGATGCGGGAAAGGAGAAAACGACGATGAGCGGAATAACGAAGGAAATGACCATTGGTGAGATCCTGCGCGCCAATCCGGATGTGGCGCCGGTTCTGATGGAAGCAGGAATGCATTGTCTGGGCTGCCCTTCCGCACAGGGTGAATCCCTGGAGGAAGCTGCCATGGTGCACGGCATCGACATAGACGACCTGATGAAGGCGATCGAGGAGCTGTAAGCATAAAAGGAAAGAGGAGACGGCGTGTGATTCTGCATGCCGTCTCCTTTTCTGAATAATCATATTCCGTCCCCAAAGGGCAGAGAACTACCCGGGTGAAATGGTTCTTTTATATTCCCAGGGACTGTACCGCAGTATTGCGGATCAGCGCCTCACAGTGCTCCGTCAGAAAGCCGCTGGTACCGGAAAAACTGCGCTGCAGCGTTCCGTACTCGGAGACAATGTTGCAGACCCGGTCGAAGGAGGACTGTGTTTCTTCGGTTCCGGTGAGCAGCAGGAAAAACTTTCCGGAGGCGGCTTCCTTGTAAAGTGTGCTGGCACCCTGGAAATGGGATGCGATCAGCTGGCTGACGCTCATAACTGCCTGGAGACTATCCATTCGGAACACCCGCGAGAGGGCCGCGGTTCCCTGTCCGGCATTGGGGGCCGCATCCGTTCCGGCCGTCTCGTTCTGTTCTGTCTGCAGCCTGCGGAACAGGTCAAGCACCTCGTCGGCTCCGGCTTCCGCATATTCCTCCAATTCTTCGTCTTCCGTGACAGAGGGGGCAAATCTGGAAAAACGGGTATCCAGCTCTTCGGGATCCTCCACCTTTGTAATGATCAGCACAATACATTCTGCGTTCAGCGGAATCGCCTCGATCATAAGCGGAATATCCTCCGCTTCAAATCCAAATTCAAAATTGGCCTGCCGCATCATGTCACGGAACAGATTTTTCGCCTTTTCCGTGCCATAGGCAAGTTCGCTTATCTTTAATTCGCGGCTGGCAAGATCCTCGCGGGTCAGCGTGCAGCGGATCTGATTCTCATTTACTTTTTCTATTTTCATTCAGACTCCCATCCGCCCGATGTGTAAGACAGTGCAAAACACATACTTTAACCAGGGCGCAGGGTGAGGCGCCCGCCGGGCATTTATATTCAAAATTGCAAAAAGTACAGGTCTTCGGGGAATTAAAAGTATCATATCCTCTTGCACCTTTTTAGTCAATAGCAGGATTCAAGTTTAATTATTTTTAATAATTTTCAGATAAAGCTTGCCAAAACAAAAATAATATACTATAATCGTGTTGTAAATGCCTCCGGCAATCGGTACACGAAAGGAGGCGCGGTCTGTAAATTCAGTTGATTTAACTTTATCGGGGGCGAATCGTCCCGTTTCATCCTAATCATATTATATGGCGAATCTGAGAATTCTGACATATATTCTATGGATGTCTTGCAAGTGTTGACGCACAGAAGCTGGTGCCTGCACAGTCATGGTTTTTCAACTAACAATTTTTCACAAAAATAATTCATTTTAATCTCTTTTGAAGCTGGCAGATTTTGCCGGAGGAGTACAGCCGGGCGCATTTACGATTCATCACGATCCTTTTGGTCATTCTTAATGGATGGAGGAAAACCAATTGTATGAAAAAAATGCAGTAATGACAGATCTGGAATCTGCCAGAGAATACATGGAGGCTCTTTTTGAGCAGATGCGTGATAAAGGTGTAGGGCTTTATGTGGACGGTGAGACGGCGCTTCCCAGCGAGGCGGCAGCGAGATCCGTGCGGGAAAACAGCCCTTATATGGCAGATTATGTATTTGGTGATGCAGGCAAGCTTGAACAGGTGCGTTTCGACAGAGTTACCGAGCAGTAAGCCGCATACCTCCTGAGCTCGTAAGCCTGCCGCCGTAAGAAAAGGATTGCCTCTTGTGCTGAGGCGGCAGGAAACGATGTTACAGAAATGTTACAAAATGAGTATATACTCAAAAAAATGGTAATGACTTAATACATCGAATGTGTTATGATGTAACTGTTCGATTCTACAGAATACGGACAGTTACTCATACACACTTTTAAACAGGGAAGGAACTATATCAGATAATGAAAAAAATGATACCGGTGATAATAGCTATATTGCTGATCGTTATAGTCGGAGCAGTGAGCTTTGGCGGAAAGCTGATAGAGAGGTATTCCTACAGCAAGGAACATGCGGATCTGAATGAATATTATGGAGTGACGGATGGAGCAGCGGAAGGAGAGGACGGAAGTCTTGCCATTGTTTTGCAGGATGACTTTATTCCGGAACAGGCTGTGGTGAATGGAGGAGTAGTTTACTTTGACCTGGATACGGTAAAGACTTACTTCAATGAGATTTTTTATGCGGATCGGACTGAGCAGAAACTGCTGTTCACTTCGGCAGACGAGACTTTTACCGCGAATTTTGGTCAGGCGGGCTACAGCGACAGCCAGGGAGATCATGCCACGGAATATACAGTATGCTATCTGGCGGGGGACAAGCTTTATGTGGCGGCGGATTATGTGAGGCTCTTTGCAAATTTTTCCTGGGAAAGATTTGACAGACACCTTCAGGTATACACGGAGTGGGGGGTGAAGCAAACCTATGATATTGCCAAAAAGACCCAGCTTCGCGTTTTGGGAGGCATCAAGAGCGCAATTCTGAGGGAACTGGAAAAGGGAGAGACGGTGGAGCTGCTGGAGGAGATGGATACCTGGAGCAGGGTGAAAACCGCCGACTCCATGATCGGATATGTGGAAAATAAAAGACTGGAGAACCTGAACACGGAAGTAGAGATACCCGTGACAGACTATGTCCCGGCAGAGTATACCGGGGCGGCGCCGGAGGGGCGGATCAGTCTGGGGTGGCATGCTGTATACGGGCTTGGCGGAAATGAAACGCTGGATGCAGTGGTGGCGGAAGGAAAAGGTATGAATGTCATAGCGCCTACCTGGTTCAGTCTGACGGACAGTGAAGGTTCATTTCGCTCCTTCGCATCTGCACAGTATGTAAACCGGGCTCATGGTTATGGGCTGAATGTTTGGGGAGTCTGGGATGATTTCAATGCCGGCCAGCAGATTGACGGGAACCACCTTTTTTCTGCCACATCAAGGCGTCAAAAACTGGTACAGGATATGGTTGCTGCAACGCTGGAGTGCGGACTTGACGGCATCAATATTGACTTTGAGAAGCTGTCAGGGGAGAGCAGGGAACACTTTAATCAGTTTTTAAGAGAACTGTCCGTGCTGTGCCGGAAGAACGGCCTGACCTTATCCATTGACAATTATGTACCGCTGAATTCCACCAATTACGCTAGGCTGGATATTCAGGGACAGGTCGCGGACTATGTGATCATCATGGGATATGACGAGCATTGGGGCGGATGTGGAGAAGCGGGAAGTGTTGCCAGCATCGATTATGTATCGGGTGGTCTGGATCGGACGCTGGAGCAGGTGGCTCCCGAAAAGGTAATAAATGCCCTTCCTTTTTATACCCGGGTGTGGAAGACAGAGGGGACTCAGGTGACGGATGATGCCATTCCGTTGTGTAATATGAACGATTATCTGAAGCGTGTAGGAAAGGAAGGCGCCGCCGAGTGGGATGAAACCACCTGTCAGAATTATGTGGAGTGGAAGAGCGGTGATACCCTTTATCAGATCTGGATTGAGGATTTGGAGTCGCTGAAGGTAAAGCTTAATGTGATGGGAACGAGAAATATCGGTGGTGTTGCCGTGTGGAGATTGGGCTACGGAACACAGGCTGTATGGGAGCTGGTGAGCGCGTACGCACAGACAAACTGACCGAAAGAAAAAGAATAGAGAAAGAAGAGAAAGCGAAGAAGGAACAGAGAAGCGAAGAAGGAACAGAGAAGCGAAGAAGGGACAGAGAAGCGAAGAAGGAACAGAGAAGCGAAGAAGGAACAGAGAAGCGAAGAAGGGACAGAGAAGCGAAGAAGGAACAGTAAGCAAAGAAGGATCGGAGAAGAACAGAGAAAGAACAGAAAAAGAACAGAAAAAGGAACCGCTGGAGCGATTCCTTTTTTGCTTGTGGAAAAGACAGGTTTTTTATTTTTCCTATTAGCTATGCTTTTGGTTTCGGAGAAGAAGGCCACCTGTAAGGCAGGCTGCAGAGGCACAGAACAGCCACAGGTATAACGTGCTGTCGCCGGTTTTGGGAACATGGTCATATTCATCGGCAGGCATCTGAGCAGGAGTGCTTTCAGCAGGTGTTTCGGCGGGAGTATCTTCTGCCGGGGGAACGGGATTGGAAGCGGATTCCATTGCATTTGTGTAATCCTCCGAGGGAGTGGGACTGTACTTGTCGTAAGGAATCTGGAAGGTTCCGTTTTCCATTTTCATAGCGCCGGCAGCAATGTCGTAAAATACATTTGTTGATTTGTCGGCAGAGAGGGAGTAAACATAGAAGCGTCCCACTGTTCCGCCGCAGGTGATGTTGGAATGAGGCTTATCGTTGATGTAGAGAGTCATATCCAGCACATTATCGTTGAAGGTACAGGTTGCATTGTCATAGAGATACGCGTTGGTTACATCGCCGTTGACGGCACAGTAGGTGTCGGCCAGAATATAACAGTCCTTGACTCCGCCGGTGGTGACAATGGCGGTGGCACCTTGATAAACGGTGAGATTGCCAAGCTTTGCCGAACCCAGATCAAGCGTTTTCTGAGGCTTGTCTTCTCCGTTGTAGACTACCACTAAATCCCCGTCCTTCAACAGAGTGGGGAGGAGATCGGCGCCCATGTGGGCCTGTGTGGTGTCGAAGGTTGACCCGGTCAGAAAGCGCCACTGGTTGATTTCTCCGCCAAGGTACTGTACCGAGTAGGTAACAGGTTCTTCAGCCTTTACGGTCAGGGTGTTGCCGGCAGACAACAGAAGGGCGGCTGCGGCCAGCAGTGATGCGAATACTTTACTTCTTCTTTTCATAATGAAGCCTCCTTTTTATTCAACTTCTTCTTCGAGGGGAAGATAGGTGTCGCCGCTTTCGACCTCTTTTGCGACAACGACGAATCTTCCCTGCTCCACATGGTTAGAGCAGGTGGTTAATGTGATGAAACAATCTCCGAACTCTGTTGTGACACCGGTGTCATATAAAGACAATGCCTTTATATTTTCGTAAAAATCATCAAATTCTTCCTGGGTGTCTGCCTGAAAGAATTTGTAGAACTTAAATACAGTATCAGACTTTTTGTATACCTGGGAACGAAATACCGCAACTACCTCATAATTACGCTGACAATCTTCTGTATATAAGATGATGCGGTTATGTTCCTGGCAGTAAGCCTCATCCTCGTAGTCTTCCAGGGTGCCAAACATGGTTCCTGATCTCATATTATGCCCATGTATTATGAGGTTAGTCGTCAGCGGGTCAAGACAACTGTCGGTATCCAGAATCAGACAGCCGTTTTGATTCCGGGCGCCGTCGAAGCCTCTGCGGAGATAATATTCTTCATCCCGTGGGGTCCACATAACCGGGTAGTCTATATCTGTCCCGGGAATCTGAAGCCACGCAGCCATGTCATCGTTTGCCAGGAAACTGTCAAGGTATGGGTTGACTACCGGAGAGGGGGTGGGGGTCGGTGTTTCCACAGGCTCCGGGGTACTTTCCGGGACAGGGCTGGGGGAAGGGGATTCCTCCGGCTCGGAAGAACTCTCCGGGGGCAGGGGCTCCGTGGAGGTCCGCAGTTCATCCATTGTATTGCGGGTCTGCATGGTATCTGTAAACCGCTGTGCCGTCAATGCAATGGCGGCAATCAGACATATCGCTGCTGCGGCTATCAATACTGCAGACAGGATTTTCCTGGAGTTTTTCATTTCAACATTCCTCTATTTACCTCTTGCATCCGTATACCAACCGATGCTGCTTTTATATTATAATAAAAGGAAGAGCAATGCAATAGTTTTGAGGTTCTTTAAGAAAAATTAAGGGAACAGTTCAGCCTTCTGGCTGAACGGAATAAAAAGGGGGCCGACAGCTTGGGAATAGGAAAGAAGGAGAAAGAATATATATGAAGAAAAACAGATTGGGTACAGGTGACAGGGATGGATAAATGGAACCGGAGACTTCTCTCGGCCGTTGCGGGGATGGCGCTTCTGCTCTCGCTTGTGTATGTGGGAAAGGAAGCGGTCAGGTACACGATGGGAAGAGGGACGGAAACCGAAAGTGTGCGGGAGGATGTAAAATGCGTGGTGATCGACGCGGGACACGGGGGGGATGATCCCGGAAAAGTAGGTATCAATGGGGCGAAGGAAAAGGAGATTAATCTGCAGATTGCCGAAATGGTGAAAAAATATTTGGAGGCGAATGATGTCAGGGTGATCATGACCCGGGAGGACGATGCGGGGCTGAACGACCCGGACGCATCCAATAAAAAGGTTCAGGATATGAAGAGACGGATCGAGCTGATCGATCGAGCCGCCCCTGATGTGACGGTCAGTATTCATCAGAACAGTTATCCGGAGGAATATGTGCACGGAGCCCAGGTGTTCTATTATACTGGCAGCAAAGAGGGACAGGAGCTGGCGGACTGTATCCAGAAACAGCTGGTGGGAAAGGTGGATCCGGAGAACAATAGGCAGATCAAAGCGAATGACAGCTATTATCTTCTGAAAAAGACGGGAATTCCCATTGTCATTGTGGAGTGCGGCTTTCTGTCAAACAGTGTCGAGGCGGAAAAACTCTGTGACAGTGACTATCAGGAATACCTGGCCTGGGCTATACATATGGGGATCCTGCAATATCTCAATGAAAATGAGAAATAGGCAGGAGAGACAGTAAGGCATTCTGCGGAGAGCTTATTAAGGATTTCTTTTCAGGAAAGATATGTTTGGTAGTTGATACACTCTCTCCGCAGAAAGATTTTTATAGTATTTTCGGCTGATGGATAATGATATGTATTTGCTTCCCTTTTACTTTGTTTTCATAGATATTGCAGAGCAGCTGGGGATTTTCAATCATTTTTTCCTTATCATAAATAAAGAAATAGATATGTTCCGCATGGTAATGCACCATATCCGCTTCCATTTCTTCTATCAGTTTCTTTTGCGGCATGCTGCGTCGAGTGCACTTTACTTCAATGACATGATCGGAATCCAGAAAGATATCTGTCCGGACTGTGCCATAGCCGGTATCCTCACTGACCTCAGCCCTTGCCAGTGGATAGAGGGGTTTCAGATAGGCATACAGCAGGTGCTGGACGTCGTATTCATTCTGGATTTTCAGCCCTGACAGCTGTTCTTTTTGGATGCCGCCGCGCTTGTGGGGCGGATGCTCCAGAAGGCTTTCCAGAAAAAGGTAGTAATTTTCCAGCACGGTGAGAAGCTGGTCGTCTGCAGGGCAGCCGGTCATGATTTCTTCCAGATATTTGATGACCCGTTTCCTTGCAGCATCCAGATTGTCTCTGGTTTCTTTGTCAGAGTATTCATTTATGACATAGTATGCCTGCTGCTCCAGCTCCATCAGGCATTGCGGAGCGGTTTCCAGTGTTTTTAAAAAATTTCTCAAGTCAGTCAAAAAAGCGGAAAATTCCGGACCGCCTTTTATATTTTTCAGCCGCATGACGGCATTCGGTATACTCGTTATACTTGTACCTGTACCAATAAACATTGTTGTCAGCGTGCGCCTCCCCATCGCAGATAGAACAGGAACAGAGGGTCTAAAATATACAGACTCCCTTCTTTCCAGTCAAGTACCTTGAAGATATCTTCCCGTCCATACAGAAGCTCTTTCAGCTTTGACAGACTTTCCCGGAGCATCTGGGGGGAAGGCTTTTTGCTGTCGTCTGCAAGCAGGCGGTAGATACGTTCCTTTACATCCTCAAATGCCAGCTTCATAATGGGCGGATTTTCTGCAATAGATTTTACAATCAGCTCGTAAATATCATGTGCCTGGCCGCTGACGGTCCGGAATGTGTTCCGGCTTTTACCGCGTGTATTCGGCCCCTTTTGCATCAGAGACACCACATCTCCGTATTCAAAGTTCGCAGTGGTATAGTGATAGGCAGTTTCCAGAATTTCCTGGCGGATCTGCCGGCTTTCTTCCCCGGACATTTCCAGTATGGTGCAGATGTTCAGGCAGATATATTGCATCAGCTGAGGAGAGGAAAGGCTTTCTACGGCAATCTGCGCCGCAATGGAATCCTCTATGGAAATGTTCAGCTTTCCAAAGCCCAGCTTGGCAATTTCCTTTAAATCATCTACTTCCCATGGCTCCATGTTGATCAGGCTTAGACGGCCGGAAAGGTCTGCATTCTGCCGGATTGCTTCATCTGCCCGGTGGGGGAGGGATACGACAATGGCTTTGAAGCCTCTGCGGATGGCGTCTTTGAGCTGCTGTGCAATCTGCATCCGTTTTCCCTCCGGGGCATAATGGAAGTCGTCTATGACCAGAACCAGATTGTTTTCCTTGTAATATTCAATGATCTTATCCTTGGTAAGAGAGAAGGTTTCTTTTTTGGTATATTTATCGCTGGTGCTCGGAATCTGCTTTTCGGATGCAAACTGGCCCTCGTATGCAAGCCCGGCTTTGACAGAGACCAGTTTCCAGAAATCCGTATCCTCATCAAAGTCTGCTCCGGAAATTTCCACAATATGTTCAAAGCCAATGACCTTTTCGCATAAAATGGTTTTTCCCATTTTGGAAGGGCCTACCAGAGAAGTCAGGAATCCGGATACCTTGATGGCCTGCATCAACCGGAATTCATAGGGCAGGTCGGAAATGGCAGATTTTCGTGAGATATAGGTGTATTCAGGAAATGCCCCAGGACGGAAGACGTCCTCTGCTCTGATTCCCATATGTAAACCTCCTTATCCGTTTTATAATAAAATTCTGTCTTGGATTCCATTATAACACACTTTTAACCAAATTAAACCTTTTTATTGCTTTTAAACCTGTTTAATTGTTTTTTTGCCATTTTCCGTCTGTATAAAACCGAACCAAAGTGCGGCTTTCTTCAAACAGGAATGAACCCTTCCCCTTTTTTAAAAGGTGTGGTATAATGTGCGCAAAGGGCAGAGTCAAGTGGGCGTACAACCAGCAGCCGAGCTTGCACGAGCGGCTGGCTGTACGCCCATTTGACGAGCGAAGCGACTCCGGGAAGCCGAAGGGTTTCCGGAGCTCTGCCCGAAGAAGGGTAGAAGCCAGGTTCGCGAAGGAGAAGCAGCCGAGCTTGCAGGGTATATATGAACTGCCCGGAAGGTGTTATTTGCCATGAAAACAGTGACAGAAAGAATCAGACAGGATGCGGAGAAATTCACTCCGGAGGAAGATCAGGCACTGCGCCTGGGCGGTGAAATCATACGCGGAGGCGGGCTGGTGGCTTTTCCCACAGAGACGGTGTACGGCCTGGGCGGCGATGCGTTGAACAGAGAATCAGCCCGAAAAATATACGCGGCAAAAGGAAGGCCTTCCGATAACCCTTTGATCGTCCACATCAGCAGGTTTGAGGATATCGGGAAGATCGTCTCGGAAGTGCCGGAGAATGCGGTCAGGCTTGCGGATGCGTTCTGGCCGGGGCCGCTCACCATGATTCTGAAAAAGGCGGCCTGTGTTCCCAAAGAGGTTACAGGCGGGCTGGATACTGTGGCGGTGCGGCTTCCCGCAAGCGCAGCGGCCAGGAAGCTGATCGAGTACAGCGGCGGATATGTGGCTGCGCCCAGCGCAAATCGTTCGGGAAGACCCAGCCCGACTTTGGCCAGATATGTGCAGGAGGATATGGACGGAAGGGTTGAGATGATTCTGGACGGAGGACAGGTGGGAATTGGTCTGGAATCCACCATTGTAGACTTGACTGTTTCGCCGCCGCAGATCCTGCGGCCGGGGTATGTTACGGAAGAGATGCTGGAGCAGGTGCTGGAGGGCGTTGACATGGATGCGGCCTTGCTGAATGAGGACAGCGGCCAGGCACCAAAGGCCCCGGGAATGAAATACCGGCATTATGCGCCCAAGGGAGAACTGGTAGTGGTAGAGGGAAGCTCCGACAGAGTGGCGGAATATATTAACCGGGCGGCGGAGGCGGACAGGCACGCCGGAGAAAAAACGGGTGTCCTGGGAAGCCGCGAGCTGCTGGCGGAATATCGTGCAGATGTGATAAAATGTGTGGGAAGCCGCGGAGATGAGGAGAGCATTGCCAGAAACCTTTTTGCCGTACTCAGGGAATTCGACGAGGAGGGTGTGACCAAAATTTATTCGGAGAGCTTTTCCTCACCGGGACTGGGACAGGCAATTATGAACCGGCTGCTGAAGGCGGCGGGACACAGAGTCATACGGGTGTAAGAAGATAAGTGTGGAAAGGATATGGGAAAGATATCCACATGCGGCATGATAAGGAGGAGAAAGATGATTGCAATCGGATGTGATCACGGCGGATATGAGCTGAAGGAAAGAATAATCCGCCATCTGAAGGAAAAGAATGTAGAATACAGGGATATGGGGTGCAACAGCAGGGAATCCACAGACTATCCGGTTTACGGACATGCCGTGGCAAAGGCGGTGGCAGACGGCTCCTGTGAGAAGGGGATCGTGATCTGCACAACCGGTATCGGCATCAGTATTTCTGCCAATAAGATTCCGGGAATCCGTTGTGCACTCTGCGGGGATACGTTGTCGGCAAAGATGACCCGCCTGCACAATGATGCAAATGTGCTTGCACTGGGAGCAGGTATCGTCGGGGAAAATCTTGCGCTGGATATTGTGGATACCTTTTTGGGCACGGCCTTTTCTGGTGAGGAACGTCATCAGCGCAGGGTGGATATGATTGAAGGCTGAAGAAAAAACGATAAAAAACATCAGGAGGAAATGAGAGTGGCAAAAGTAGTGATTATGGATCATCCGCTGATTCAGCACAAAATCGGTCTCATACGTCGGGAGGAGACCGGAACGAAGGATTTCAGGCAGACCATCAGTGAGATTGCCATGCTGATCTGTTATGAGGCTACCCGGGATCTGAAACTGGATGACGTGGAAATTACCACGCCGATCTGTAAAACAACGGTGAAGGAGCTGCGCGGAAAGAAGATGGCAATCGTACCCATTCTTCGCGCGGGCCTGGGAATGGTTGACGGTATGCTGACGCTGATTCCGGCAGCGAAAATAGGACATATCGGGCTGTACAGAGATCCGGAGACGTTAACGCCGGTGGAATATTACTGTAAGCTTCCCGCAGACTGTGCGGAGCGGGAGGTATTTGTGGTGGATCCTATGCTGGCTACGGGCGGCTCTTCTATTGCTGCGATTCAGATGCTGAAGGACAAGGGCTGTCAGAACATTCATTTTATGTGCATCATCGCTGCGCCTGAGGGAGTCAGGGCCATGGAGCAGGCTCACCCGGACGTGGATATGTATGTGGGCGCACTGGATGAGCGGCTGAACGACCACGGCTATATTGTTCCTGGTCTGGGCGACGCGGGAGACCGCATTTTTGGCACCAAATAGAGAAAGTGTCTGTCCCTGTGGAGGAGACGTGATGAAGCGAAAAGATTACATCAGCTGGGACGAGTATTTTATGGGGGTTGCGCAGCTTTCGGGCATGCGGTCCAAGGATCCCAGCACGCAGGTCGGTGCGTGTATTGTCAGCAGCGACAACAAGATACTTTCCATGGGTTACAACGGATTCCCCAGCGGTTGTTCGGATGACGACTTTCCGTGGGCGAAGGAAGGGGAGTCGCTGGATACCAAATATCCTTTTGTGACCCACGGCGAATTGAATGCCATTCTGAATTACCGGGGAGGCTCTCTGGAGGGAACCAAGCTCTATGTATCTCTGTTTCCCTGCAACGAGTGTGCAAAGGCGATCATTCAGGCGGGAATCCGGACGGTGGTATACGACAGCGACAAGTACCTCGGGACGCCCGGAAACCGTGCGTCCAAGCGAATGTTTGACGCCGCCGGGGTGAAGTATATTCCCTATTCCCGCACGGGGAGGCAGATTCATATCACGGTTTGACGGTTTGCGGACTCTCTGCCGTCAGGCAGTGCAGAGAGTCAATATTGCAGTCGGGAAGGAGAAAACTGCGGCATTGAAGGTTTGGAAGAAGACGGCCGTTCTGATGGTCATTGTTTTGTTTGTCATAGCTTTCAGGGACACCGGGGACGCTGGTCAGCCAGGTGTGCTTGTGGTGTCTGCATCTTCCACTACGCAACAGCAGATTGATGAAGAAGAGCGCAGGAGACAGGAGCTGGAGCAGGAGAAAAACGAGAATGAGAGTGAGCTGAACGATCTCAGGGGAGAGCAGGACGGCCTGAAAAAGGAACTGAACAATCTGAGCAGCGAACTGAACAAAGTGGTGGCCAACCTGGAGAACCTGGAACTGCAGATACAGGAGAAGGAACAGCAGATCACAGAGACTCAGGAGGCGCTGGATGCCGCAAGGGAAAAGGAAGAGTGGCAGTATGACTGCATGGTGCTCAGAGTCCGGGATATGTACGAGCGCAAGGAGGAGAGCTACCTGGTGGCGCTGCTTCGGGAGAGCAGTCTGGCCGATATTTTGAATGCCGCGGACTATATTGAGAGAGTTGCCGCGTATGAGCGGAAAATGATGGACGAGTTCCAGGCCAACCGTCAGTTTATTGAGAGCGAGGAAGCCAGACTGCAGAACGAAAAGGCGGAACTGGATATGCTGAAGGTACAGGCAGAGGCCGAAAAGAACAAGGTTTCCGGTCTGATCAGTCAGACCTCCAATACGATTGCCAAGTACGGCGACCAGATTGAGGAGGCGGAAAAGAAGGCGCGGGAATATGAAGCGGAGATCAAGAAGGCGGAGGAGAACCTGGAATATCTGAGGAAAAAGCTGGCGGCGGAGATTGCACTTTCTCAGGCTGCAGCTAACGGAAAGTGGCGGGATATTTCGGAGATCAGCTTTGCGGAGGGAGACAGAAAACTGTTGGCCAACCTGATATACTGTGAGGCCGGAGGCGAGCCCTATGCGGGTAAAGTGGCGGTTGGCAGCGTGGTAATCAACAGAGTTCTCAGCTCCAAATTTCCGGATACGGTGATAGGTGTGATTTACCAGAGCAGGCAGTTTTCGCCGGTGGCCAGCGGACGTCTGGAACTTGCGCTGACAGCCAACAAGGCGACGCCGAGCTGTTATCAGGCGGCTGACGAGGCCATGTCAGGCGTTACCAATGTGGGAACCTGCGTGTTCTTCCGGACACCTGTGGAAGGACTTTCGGGCATCAACATCGGCGGGCATATCTTTTATTAGGAAGGCGTGGCTGGGGAAGAATGCGAAGCATTCTTCGAATTGCCTCGAAAGAGGCAATTTTTTAAAGGCCCAGGCTGTTCAGACGTGTCTGGAGCCGGTCAAATTTATCGCGATAAATCATGGAGAGCAGATGATTCAGGTTGCGCAGGCAGGCGGTCATCTGCTCTTTTGTAATGATTTCCCGCTCCAGTGCCTCTGCAAGCTCGTCCAAATCCACCACTTCCACGCGGCCCTCTGGATAAACGATCACATCCGCCAGCAGATCCGTTACTGTCAGGGCGTTTTCGGACTTGTCGCAGGTATACTCCACAATGTCGCAGTACCAGTAGACCAGGGAGCCGTCTTCCCGGTATATTTTGCTCACCTTGATGCCCTCCTGCAAAAAGTAGCAGGAACAGCCGTGAGAGAAACAGGGCTTTGGGCGTAGTGTATTCCACTTTGTAATCACAAATTCGTCATTTTGTTCCACGATGACATCGTCCTTCAACAGGATATGTTCTGCAGGAATCAATCTGCAGCGGTAAATTTTGGAAATATTCATAAGTTTGGAGACTCCTTTTTGGTCTGTCTGTGTATGATCACAGAGGGAATTGCAGAGGTATGTACAAATCTTACAACCGACAGGGCGGCAAGTCAATGCGGATTTCAGAAAAAAGGGAGGGAGCCCTAGACAATTTTGAATAAATTGGATATAATCATCTACATGAGACAACGGAAGGATGACAGACGAAAAACCTTTCAGACGCTGACCCTGATCACGCAGCTTGGGCTGGTCATGATCGTGGCCATGGGAATGACTACCGCGGCGGGGATCTGGCTTGACCAGAAGCTGGGAACCTCTTTTTTCACGGTCATTCTGTTCTTCCTGGGCGCTGCCGGGGGGTGTCAGGGAGTTTACCGGATGGTGAAGCAGATATTCAGAGACGAAGACGGAAAAGATGACGGAATTTCTAAAAAAGAGAGATAGAACACTTTTGGAAATGCACACAGGTATGGTGCTCTTCGGAGCTGTCTGCCAGCTTGTGGGCGCTTTTATTGTAAAAAATCAGCTCAGATATGCCGGAAGTCTGTGGTTCGGCATTTTGTTTGCCGTGGCGGGGAGCCTTCACATGGCCAGAACGCTGGATCGGGCGCTGGCGGAAGGCGCGGATACCTCCAGGGTCATTGTGGGGGGATATGTCTTTCGTTATCTTATGATAGCGGCGGTGCTGACCCTTGTCGCCCTGACCGGTGTGCTGGATACCCTGATAGTATTTCTGGGATATATGAGTATGAAAGTAACGGCATATCTTCAGCCGCTTACCCATAAATTTTATAATATGTTGTTCCACGAAACGGATCCGGTTTCTGCGGAGCTTTCCGAAGGGGAGGAGGGGGAAACGGAGAAGGTTTCACGGGAAGACGAAAGTCTTCCCAAATGAGTATTGAAAAACAGGAAAAGGAGGTGAGAATATGAAATGTGGAATCTTGTTATCCGGCAGTGCGGATGTGGATTTTATGATCCATGGGATATTTAAATATTCCTTTTTCGGCCACGAGGTCTGGATAACAACTACGCATGTATGTATCCTGATCGTAATGCTGGTTCTCGTGGGATTTGCCATTGCGGCCAATCGCTGTATGGCGAAGGCGGCCGATGTCCCCGGAGGATTTCAGAATGTGGTGGAGCTGATCGTGGAAAAGCTGGGCGGCATGGTGGATGTATCCATGGAACAGGCAGCGCCGAAGTTTTATAACTATATCGGCACTGTGTTTATTTTCATCCTGTTCAGCAACATTTCCGGTCTGCTGGGACTGCGCCCGCCTACGGCGGACTACGGTGTGACGCTGCCGCTGGCGCTGATCACCTTTACGCTGATCCATGTCAACAAGTGGAAGTATCAGAAGCCGATGACGATCTGGGAAGATATGTGTTCGCCGCTGCCCAAGTGGCTGCCGATCTGGGTGCCGATCAATGTCATCAGTATCGTGGCGGTGCCGGTATCGCTTTCGCTGCGTCTGTTTGCGAATGTGCTTTCAGGTACAATCATGCTGGCTCTGGTCTACGGGCTGCTGGGATGGTTTGCCACCATATGGCCCGCAGCACTGCATATCTATCTTGATCTGTTCTCGGGAGCCATTCAAACATATGTGTTCTGTATGCTGACAATGACCTACATTTCAAACGAGATTGGGGACGGAACAAGACATTAAAAAATTCATATTACAACAACTTTTCAGGAGGAAAAAAGAATGGATTTCAATGAAAACTTTATTTTAGGATGTTCTGCAATCGGTGCAGGTCTGGCTGTTATCGCCGGTATCGGACCCGGCGTAGGACAGGGTATTGCTGCCGGACACGCTGCAGCTGCAGTAGGCCGTAATCCCGGCGCACAGTCCCAGATCAGAACCATGATGCTTCTTGGTCAGGCCGTTGCCGAGACCACCGGTCTGTATGGTCTGCTGATCGCTTTCCTGTTATTGTTTGTAAAACCTCTTCTGCCTTAAGAGAAGGGCGCAAAATAAAATGCACCGAATTAGAAGGCAGAAAGGAGGCAGAGAATGATACTTTTAACAGAGGTTCAGGGAATGGCAAGACTTTTCGACCTGGACTGGCAGTTGATTGCTGATGCCTGTCTCATGATGATAGCAATCTTTGTCCTGTTTCTTCTGATGAGTTATCTCCTGTTCAATCCTGCGAGAAAGCTGTTAAGTGACCGTAAGGAAAAAATCCGCAGCGAGTTGGAGACAGCCAGGCAGAATATGGAGGAGGCTCACCGTCTGAAGGAGGAATATGAGACAAAGCTGAAGGAGATCGACAGAGAAGCGGAGGAGATCCTGAGCGAGGCGCGCAGAAAGGCGCTGAGCAATGAAAATCAGATCGTTGCTCAGGCGAAGGAGGAGGCCGCTCGCATTCTGGAGAGAGCCAGAGTGGAGGCAGAGCTGGAGAAGCAGAAGCTGTCCGATGAGGTAAAGAAGGAGATTATTTCCGTCGCGTCCGTTATGGCGGGCAAGGTAGTGGCGGCATCCATCGATACTTCCGTTCAGAATCAGCTGATCGATGAAACCTTAAAGGAAATGGGTGAAAAAACATGGCTAAATTAGTATCCAAGACATACGGTGAAGCCCTGTTTGACGTGGCGATGGAATCCGGCGGAGACAAGGCCGGAGAACTGCTGGAGGAAATAAACTGTATCAGAGAAATACTTGCGGAAAATCCCCAGTTTGACGAGTTGATGAAGCATCCCGGAATTCCGAAGCAGGAGAAGCTTCAGGTGGTTGAAAATGTGTTTCGGGGACGCATCAGCGAGGAACTGGTGAATTTTCTGGAGGTTGTTGTCTCAAAGGAGCGGTACAGAGAGCTTGCGGCGATTTTTGAGTACTTTACCGGCAGGGTGAAGGCGCAGAAAAAGGTCGGGGTGGCTTATGTAACCACTGCAGTAGAGCTTTCGGCAGGACAGAGGAACGCTGTCAGGGCTACATTGCTTGAGACCGGTGGATTCCGCGAGATGGAGATGCATTACGGGACAGATCCTTCTATTATAGGAGGAATGATCATCAGAATAGATGACAGAGTCGTGGACAGCTCTATCCGTACAAAGCTAAACAGTTTGACAAAACAATTATTACAGATTCAGCTGGGATAACCGGCTGAAAGAAAGGTGCGACAGATCCATGAATTTAAGACCGGAAGAAATAAGTTCAGTGATTAAGGATCAGATTAAGCGGTATGCGTCAACATTGGATGTATCCGATGTGGGCACCGTCATTCAGGTGGCAGACGGTATCGCTCGTGTCCATGGACTGGAAAAAGCCATGCAGGGAGAGCTGCTTGAGTTCCCCGGAGACGTATACGGCATGGTGCTGAATCTGGAAGAGGATAATGTCGGAGTGGTGCTTCTTGGCAGTGCAAAGAATATAAACGAGGGAGATACCGTCAGGACCACCGGACGAGTGGTTGAGGTTCCGGTGGGCGACGCCATGCTGGGACGTGTAGTCAATGCGCTTGGCCAGCCAATTGACGGGAAGGGCCCTGTACAGACCACAAGCTACCGAAAGATAGAGCGTGTGGCAAGCGGCGTTATTACCAGAAAGAGCGTGGATACTCCGCTGCAGACAGGAATCAAGGCCATTGATGCCATGATCCCCATCGGCAGAGGGCAGCGTGAGTTGATTATCGGTGACCGTCAGACAGGAAAGACGGCCATCGCAATCGATACAATTATCAATCAGAAGGGGCAGAATGTAAAGTGTATCTATGTGGCCATCGGTCAGAAGGCTTCTACGATTGCCAACATCGTCAAGACGCTGGAGGAGCACGGTGCAATGGCGTACACCACAGTGGTGGTATCTACTGCCAGTGACCTGGCGCCGCTGCAGTACATTGCTCCCTACTCCGGCTGTGCAATTGGTGAGGAGTGGATGGAGAACGGTCAGGATGTGCTGGTGGTCTATGACGACCTGAGTAAGCATGCCACCGCGTACCGTACACTCTCTCTGCTGCTTCGTCGTCCCCCCGGGCGAGAGGCGTATCCCGGCGACGTGTTCTACCTGCACTCCAGACTCCTGGAGAGAGCGGCCAGAATGAACGAGGAATACGGCGGCGGTTCGCTGACGGCACTTCCGATCATTGAGACACAGGCGGGCGACGTGTCGGCTTACATCCCCACCAACGTGATTTCCATCACAGACGGCCAGATCTATCTGGAGACGGAAATGTTCAACTCCGGTTTCCGTCCTGCAGTTAACGCAGGTCTTTCTGTGTCGCGTGTGGGCGGTGCTGCTCAGATAAAGGCCATGAAGAAAATTGCTGCTCCTATCCGTACAGAGCTTGCGCAGTACAGAGAGCTTGCTTCCTTCGCGCAGTTCGGCTCCGAGCTGGATGCGGATACCAAGGAAAAGCTGGCACAGGGCGAGCGTATCAAGGAAGTATTAAAGCAGCCTCAGTATAAGCCCATGCCTGTGCAGTATCAGGTAATTATTATCTATGCAGTGACGCATAAATATCTGCTGAGTATTCCGGTGGAGGATATCACCCGGTTTGAGGCACAGCTTTTTGAGTACCTGGATACCAAATACCCTGAGGTTCCCGGAAACATCGCCTCAGAAAAAGTGATTTCCGAAGCCACCGAAGCCACCCTCAAAAAAGCAATCGAAGAATGTGTGGCAGCATGGAGCAGAGCATAGAAGATAGAAGACGGCCCGTGAAAGCTTGCTTTCAAAGGGCGGGATTCCATCTTCGATATTCGGCGAGAGCCGAACAGCGAGGAGAAGCGAAGCGGAACCGAGCTGGCTCTGCGGAAGAGGGAGAGCATAGAAGATAGAAGACGGCCCGTGAAAGCTTGCTTTCAAAGGGCAGGATTCCATCTTCGATATTCGGCGAGAGCCGAACAGCGAGGAGAAGCGAAGCGGAACCGAGCTGGCTCTGCGGAAGAGGTAGCATAGAAGAAGGAAAAGGGCCCGTGAAAGCTTGCTTTCAAAGGGCCTCTGCGAGGAGAATGTATTATGGCATCAATGCGTGATATAAAGCGCCGGAAAAGCAGTATCCAGGGGACACAGCAGATTACAAAAGCCATGAAGCTGGTATCTACGGTGAAGCTGCAGCGTGCCAGAGCAAATGCGGAACGCTCCAAGGATTATTTTCACTGCATGTATGATACGGTGAGCAGCATTCTGAAGCGTGTGGGACATATAGAACACAGATACCTTTCTGCGGGGACATCCCCCAGGAAGGCAGTGATTGTCATTACCTCCAACAGAGGACTGGCAGGGGGCTATAATTCCAATGTGGTGAAGCTGGTCACCAGGCATCCGGAGTGGAAGAAGGAAGATCTTGTGATTTATTCCCTGGGAAATAAGGGAAGAGAAGCTTTTCTGCGGTATGGCTATGAGCTCAGGGAATGCCACAGCGATATTGTGGAGGCGCCGGTTTATGCCGACGCAATGGCGCTTTCGGAGGAACTGCTGAGGGCATACGCGGAAGGCGAGGTGGGAGAGATTTATCTGGCCTACACCGCGTTCCGGAATACGGTAAGCCATGAGCCTGTCCTGCTGAAGCTGCTGCCCATGGAACAGGCAGTGGAATCGGAGGAAAAGACCGAGCCTGCGGCGATCATGAACTTTGAGCCCGAGGATGTGGAAGCGTTGGATATGATTATTCCCAAATATGTGACCAGTCTGATTTATGGCGCGCTGATGGAAGCTGTAGCCAGTGAAAACGGTGCGCGTATGCAGGCCATGGATAATGCGACCAGCAATGCGGAGGAAATGATAAGTGATCTGGCGCTGAAGTATAACAGAGCCCGTCAGGGATCCATTACACAGGAGCTGACGGAGATCATAGCAGGTGCGGAAGCACTTGGTTAAAGGATTATTATGTGCCCGCGTAAGCGGGCAGGAAAGAGGTAGAAATGGCAGGAGAAAACAAAGGAAAGGTTACCCAGGTCGTGGGTGCGGTGCTTGACATCCGCTTTGACGAGGGTAAGCTTCCCGAGATCAACGAAGCGATTCGTATTCCTACCAGAGACGGCGGCGAACTGACGGTTGAGGTATCTCAGCATCTGGGTGACGATACGGTCAGATGTATTGCCATGGGCAGCACCGACGGTCTGGTGAGAGGAATGGATGCGATTGCGACCGGCGCTCCTATTTCTGTTCCGGTGGGTGAAAAGACCTTGGGGCGTATCTTTAACGTTCTGGGACAGCCGATTGATAATAAGCCTGCTCCTGAAGGGGTGAGCTATGAACCTATACACAGACCTGCTCCCCAGTTTGAGGAACAGTCCACAGAGACAGAACTGCTGGAGACGGGAATCAAGGTGGTGGATTTGCTCTGTCCTTATCAGAAGGGTGGTAAGATCGGTCTGTTCGGCGGCGCTGGCGTGGGTAAGACAGTGTTGATTCAGGAGCTGATCCGTAACATTGCCACAGAACATGGAGGCTATTCCGTATTTACCGGCGTGGGCGAGCGTACCCGTGAGGGAAACGACCTTTACCATGAGATGACGGAATCCGGAGTTATTGATAAGACCACCATGGTATTCGGTCAGATGAATGAGCCCCCCGGAGCAAGAATGAGAGTGGGACTTACCGGCCTGACTATGGCGGAATATTTCCGTGACAAGGGCGGAAAGGATGTGCTGCTCTTTATTGACAATATTTTCCGTTTCACACAGGCGGGAAGCGAAGTGTCTGCACTGTTGGGGCGTATGCCTTCCGCAGTTGGATATCAGCCCACGCTGCAGACGGAGATGGGTGCGCTGCAGGAACGTATCACCTCCACGAGAAACGGTTCCATTACCTCCGTTCAGGCGGTTTATGTGCCTGCGGATGACCTGACGGATCCGGCTCCGGCTACGACGTTTGCCCATCTGGACGCAACCACCGTTTTGTCCCGTTCCATCGTTGAGCTGGGAATTTATCCCGCGGTGGATCCGTTGGAGTCCACATCCCGTATTCTGGATCCCAGAATCGTGGGTGAAGAGCATTACAAAACAGCCCGCGGCGTGCAGGAGATTCTGCAGAGATACAAAGAGCTGCAGGATATCATTGCGATCCTTGGCATGGATGAATTGTCGGAGGAGGATAAGCTGGTGGTGTCGCGTGCGCGTAAGGTACAGAGGTTCCTGTCGCAGCCTTTCTTCGTGGCAGGACAGTTTACCGGTCTGGAGGGCAAGTATGTGCCCATCAATGAGACCATCCGCGGCTTTAAGGAGATTCTGGAAGGAAAGCACGACGATGTTCCCGAGAGCTACTTCCTCAACGCGGGAAGCATTGACGATGTTCTGGCTAAGGTAACGAAATAAGCTTAAGACAGCTGCTTTTCTGCGTTGAAGGTTTATAGGAGGAGAATAGGGAATGGCAGATAAGAACAGCTTCCTTCTTCGCATTATCACACCTGACAGAGTGTTTTACGAGAATCAGGCTCAGATGGTGGAGTTTAACACGACTGAGGGAGAGATCGGTGTTCTGCCCGGACATGTGCCGCTGACAGTGCTTGTGAAACCGGGAATCCTGGATATCACGGAGGACGGAGGAGACAAGGTTGCGGCTCTGCACGCGGGCTTTGCCGAGATACTTCCGGACAGAGTGACGATTCTGGCGGAGATCATCGAGTGGCCGGAAGAGATAGACGAAGGGCGTGCGGAAGCGGCAAAGGAGCGTGCGGAGGAAAGACTGCGCACCAAGACTCCCGAGACGGATGTGATGAGGGCCGAGACCGCTCTGCAGCGGGCGATGGCAAGAATACAGGTATTACGATAAAAGCGGTGACAGTAACGATTGGTCTGAAAGCTGCATATGCTGTAAAAAAGGGAATTTAGGAACGCATATGGAATTTCATTCTAAGCTGTTACAGCCGTCCGCTGAACAAGGGGTAAGGGGCTGGAATGGGCCCCTTCCTTTTTATATGACCTATCCGGGCTATTTCGGGCCGGGACAGGAAGCGATGCTGCTCCGTGATCTGGAGTACCTGCAGCAGATGTATCCAGCAGATGTGAGACGTTTTCAGAAGAGAATTGCGGAGGTATTGGATAAGGCGGATTATGAGGGCAGCATGATCTATGACGAATATCCGGATAAATGCAGTATCGGTGCATTGACATCTTCCATGCTGAGGGTGCTGCAGAATGAAGAAGAAGATCCTCCAACGGAGGGAATGATACAGGTGCTTCTGTGCAATGAGATCTATAAGCGCCGCCATGGCGGAAGGCGCGGAAGATACGAAAGGATTTTTTGACGACAGATTATGAAAGAATGCCGTGATATTTTCAAGCAGGTGCTGGATCAGAAACTGATCCGGATCACACTGAGCAATACAAGGGATGCTGACAGGGCGGTAAAGGTAAAAGTCCGCCCGGTACTTATCAGGGAAAAGCTCTTCTTTCAGGAAACTGTTTACCGCGGCGCACAGGTTTATCACACAAATCTGGAGAAAGCGCAGTTGGAAGAGAGACTGGAAGAATATATGGAGAGCCTGTTTGGGCAGGCTCAGGTCAGCCATGAAACAGAAGATATCAGCATTCTGGTGAGTAAAAAGGGAACCGTGACAATAAAGAGGCGAAAAAGGAAAGCGTTACTGAAGCCGGAGGAAGGAGCGGGTGAAACCGCTCTGCCAAGTCTGGCTCATGATCGCTCCAAACAATATATTCTGCGGGAGGGAGAGCCGGTGGACTTTCTTGTGGGACTTGGCGTTCAGACTCCCGACGGACATGTGGCAAAGGCATATTATGATAAATTCAGACAGATTAACCGTTATCTGGAATTCGTTGAGGATGTTTTGGATAAGCTTCCCAAGGACAGAACCGTTCGGATTATCGACTTTGGATGCGGAAAGTCTTATCTGACCTTTGCCATGTATTATTACCTGCACAGCCTTCAGGGGCGCGATATCCGGGTGACGGGGCTGGATCTGAAGGAGGAGGTTATTGCGCGCTGCAGCGCCCTTGCCCGGCAGCTGCGGTATGACGGCCTGGACTTTCAGGTCGGTGATATCCAAAACTTCACGGGCGCGGACAGTGTAGATATGGTGGTATCTCTTCATGCCTGCGACAAGGCCACGGACTATGCGCTGGAGAAGGCTGTCAAATGGGGAGCCCGGGTGATTCTGGCGGTTCCCTGCTGTCAGCATGAACTGAACGGCCAGATCCGGTGTGAAATGCTGCAGCCGGTTCTGAAGTATGGGGTGATCCGGGAACGGATATCCGCTTTGATTACGGATGCCCTGCGGGCACAGATTCTGGAGCAGAATGGTTATGAGACGCAGATCCTGGAGTTTATTGATATGGAACACACGCCAAAGAATCTTTTGATTCGCGCGGTGAAGGCCGGAGGGATGCGGCCCAGGGGAAAAGTGTCTTCCATATCGGAATTGACGGATTTTCTGCATGTGAGACCTGCACTTGCATCCCTGATTAGTATGCCTGACGAAACGGGCAGACAGGAGCCCTCATGAAAAAAAGCATAATAAAGATTACAGTCTTCATAGCTGTCTTCTTGCTGGCTCTGATCGTGATCGGGAGAATCATGAACGAAGGGCACGACAACCTGACCGTGGAAATGGGGCCTGCAACGCTGCCGCTGGTGACTATGGAGTTGGACGGCATAGAGTATAATCAGCTTCACGGATATGTACAGGCTATGGATCCGGCCTTTCAGCGGGATGTGGTGACTGTTCTGGGTGAGAGCCGTGACACAGGTTTTGTGATTGATACCTGCGGCGCGGACGTGACGAAGATCTCCATTGAGGTCAGGAACGGCGACGGCTCCAGACTGATTGAAAATACGGAGATCACAGAGTATGAGAAGAAGGGAGATCGGATCAGAGGAAGGCTGGCGTTAAAGGATCTGATCGCTCCTGACACGGAATATTCTCTTGCCGTCATTCTGCGGCTGGGAGAGGCGCGGGAGGTTTATTACTACACAAGAGTAATATGGAGCGAAAATTTGTATGCGATGGAAAAGCTGGAGTATGTCATTGATTTTCACCAGCGTCTGTATGACCGTGAGGCAGCCAGGGAACTCACCAGGTATCTGGAGACAAACTCCCGCCTGGAGGACAACAGCAGCTTCCATAAAGTCAATATACACAGCAGCTTCCGGCAGATTACCTGGGGGGAGCTGAATGTCAGAGAGATCTCAGAACCGGTGGTTCGGCTGAGGGAAATCGCGGGCCAGACAGCTTCCGTTCTCGTGGATTATATGGTTTCCACCTCGGAGGGCAAAAATACAACCTATTACATGGTGCGGGAATATTTCAGGGTTCGTTATTCTACAGAGAGAATGTATCTGTTGGACTATGAGCGCACCATGACTCAGATTCCGGACACAGAGCACATGTATGCAAATGACAAGATACTGCTGGGAATTACGGGTACGGACATTCCCATGCAGGAGAGTGAGGACGGCAATATAGTAGTCTTTGAGGTTGCAAACAGATTGTTCAGCTATGATGTCATCAGCAACAGGCTGGCAGTCATTTTCAGCTTTTATGATGCGGAAAACGCAGACTGGAGAACCGTATATGATCAGCATTCCATAAAGATTCTGAATGTGGACGAGGGCGGAAACATACAGTTTGCAGTGTATGGGTATATGAACAGAGGAAGACATGAGGGAGAAGTGGGCGTTCAGGTGTATACTTATAACAGCAGCCTGAATACGGTGGAAGAGCTGATCTACATTCCGGTTGATACCACTTACTCTGTGCTTTCTGCAGAGTTGAAACAGCTTTTGTACCTGAATCGGGACGGACAGCTCTATCTGCAGCTGAATAATGTGGTATACGGCATTGATCTTGTGGAGAAACGAGTGATTCAGGTTGCAAATATTATCCGAAGCGGCAGCCTTCAGGTATCGGACAACCATAAGATCATGATTTGGCCGGAGGGCGAGGATCTGTACCAGAGCCAGGCGCTCAACATCCGGAATTTGAACAATAATGTGAGAAAGGTAGTGACCACCGCACCCGGAGAGGCCATCTTACCTCTGGGCTTTATGGAGGAGGATATTATCTATGGAGTGGCAAGAACGGAGGATGTGGTCAGGGAGAATTCGGGGAGAGTTCTGTTTCCCATGTATAAGGTGTGTATCTGCAATGCAGAGGGAGAGATGCTGAAGGAATACAGTCAGCCGGACATCTATGTCACCGGATGCAGAGTGGAGGAGAGGCAGATTGTGCTGGAGCGGATCCGGAGACTGGAGAACGGAGAGTATGAGGAGATCGAGCAGGATCACATCATGAACAGCGTGGAAGCTGCCGTGGGAAAAAATGTACTGGCGGTAGCGGACATCGATGTGTATGAGAGATATGTTCAGATTCAGACCAGGAATACCATTGACACGAAGAATATAAAAATTCAGACGCCGAAGGAGGTTGTGTACGAGGGAGGGAGAAAACTGGTGATTCCCGACGAGGAGAAGCCCCTGAGGTACTATGTCTATGGTCCCTATGGCGTTGACGGAATCTACACCTCGCCGGCCAGCGCAGTGGAGCTTGCCTACGAAATCCCGGGCGTGGTGGTCAACGGAAGCGGGGAGTTGATCTGGCTGAAGGGCAATCGTGTGACAAGAAATCAGATTATGGCAATCAAAGAGCCCGAGCGCACGGAGGAGGGCGGCAGTCTCACCGTGTGTCTGGATAGCATATTCCGGTTTGAAGGCCTGGTGCGAAATTCGGAGTATCTGATGGAGCAGGGAAAAACAGTGCTGGATGTACTGGAAGAAAATCTGGACGATGCCGAGATACTGGATATGACCGGCTGCAGTCTGGATGCCATGCTGTATTATGTCAACAAAGATATTCCGGTGCTTGCCATGTTGGAAAACGGTGAGGCAGTGCTGATTACCGGCTTTAACGAGTATAATGTGGTGATCATGGAGCCGGCTTCCGGAAGTCTGTACAAGAAGGGGATGAACGATTCCACGGAATGGTTTGAGGAGAACGGAAATTGCTTTATCACCTATATCAGAGTAGAGGATTGATAAAGGGAGTCCCTGTCTAAGGCAGGGACTCCCTTTATCAATGGGCTGATTTCGGTAAAATTTCGTCATTGCCCTGTTTTTTCTTCTGTGGGGGAAATACTGTCCAAGGGCGGAAAGAGCTGACGTCTGTATCTGTTCAGCAGATTCAGCAGTAACATTCCCAGAACGCCGCAGGACAACAGTTCTCCCAGACCAACGGTGAGAAAGGAAAGCCAGAGTGGTTTCAGGCCGTAGGCATAAAGCAGTATAAAGGGGACAATGAGTGTATTAGCGACAATGGGGGGCAGAGGAGCCAGCCATTTATACCTGCGCAGCATATAAGTAAAGACAGCGCCCAGCAGTGTTGCCACGGTGCCGAAAATAATGTCAGGAAGCGCACAGCCGGTGATGATGTTGGCCAGCAGACAGCCGATACACAGCCCGGGTATTGCGGCCGGTGTGAAAAAGGGTAAAATAGTCAGGGCCTCCGAGAAGCGGATTTGAACGGCATAATTTGCCAGTCCCAGAGTGTTTGCCAACAATGTCAGCACAACATAAAGAGCAGCGATAAGCGCTGCATGGACGATAAATAATACTTTCTGATTCATTTTTTCTCTCCTTTAGTTTTGTTTTACGTCAGGAAGGTCTCGAACTGACGGCATGTCGGAAAAACAGGCGTGTGTTGTTCCGAAAATCTATTATAGCGGAAACAATAGGAAAGTCAAGCTAAAATGGAAGAAAAAATAATGTTAACCTTTCATAAAAACGGTTGACATTTGGAACAAACTCCTATATATTCATATTGTTAACTACATAAAAACATGGTTTACAATTTGTGGTTTGAATTTCACGCAGAAAGGTGAGGAACAAAATGAGTATGACAACTACAAGAGAAAGTTCAAAATTCAGTGTAAAGCAGCTTGCTTTGACAGGTCTGATGACAGCAGTGATCTGTGTTCTGGGGCCCTGGTCCCTGCACATACCGGTGAGCCCTGTACCAATCTCCCTGGGTATACTGGGAATCTATTTTGTGATATCGGTGCTGGGGATGAAGCTGGGAACCGTAAGTGTAGTTCTCTATATTTTGCTGGGGCTGGCCGGAGTGCCGGTCTTTACCGATTTTTCTGCGGGACCGGCAAAGCTGCTGGGGCCTACGGGGGGATATATCATTGGCTATATTTTCATGGCGCCGATCTGCGGTTTTTTTGTAGATAAATTTGGAAAGAAGCTGCCCCTCTACATTCTCGGCATGGTGTTGGGCACTATGGTATGCTATTTCTTTGGCACAATTTGGCTTGCCTGCCAGTTGAAACGAAGCTTTTGGGAGGCTCTTATGATAGGCGTTGTCCCATACATCCCGGCAGACGCCATAAAGCTGGCCGCTGCCATGCTCGTAGGTCCTCAGCTGAGAAAAAGACTGGCGGCGGCAGGGCTGCTTTAATCTGGATCTGCCCTCGGGATGCGTCCTGCAGGCAGCACTTACGCACAGCGAGGTGCTGCCTACATATAAGTGTCATACAGAGTTACAACATTTCCCTGAGCGTCATACATGGTAATTTCTCCGCAATTTACGGGAAGCACCACGACAAAGGGTTCCTGGGGATTGACGTCAATGGTTTTTTCTTCCATGGTATTGTCTACCACGATTCTGCTCACCTGATCCTCGTTCAGGGAGAGAAGGGCAATTCCTCTGTCTTCATAGACGATACCGTGGACGCTGTCCTGAATATACGGATTGATGCCGCCATCCCGGAAAAAGTATCCGAAGGAGAAGCCGTCCCTCTTGAGATAGATGGAATAAACACAATTGTTGGTGGTCTCATCGTAAAAAAGCATGGCGCACATGTTTTCATTTGTAGCCTGGCTCAGCTGCCAGCTGCTGTCTATCTTCTGGTTTTCCCTTGCGTCCTGTTCGACTCTGCTTTTGGATATACCAAATATTCCCGCGTTCCAGACAATCAGGAACAAAAGCACGACAATCAGCAGAACCCCGGAAAACAAGATGATTTTTTCTGTTTTACCCTTCACATTAGTACCTCCATTATAAAACCTATTATAATTTTCTCTCGAATAGGGTTATTTTATCATAGCATCCATATCTTGTCATTGCTTCGGCCGGGAAATTAAAAAAGAATTAAATATTTGTTTTTTTTCAGATACAGGATAAATACCCGGGAACCCGCATGTTTACTGGCAAAACAGGCATTTTTGAAAACATGAGAAAACACGAAAAAACAGGTCTGAAAATGTGCGGTTAGTGACAAATTAGCAACAAATTCAGACCTGAATTTTCTCAATTTCTGCCCGGAGCTGGTCGAGGGTGCGGTGGGAGTATTTTTTGCTTTCCACGTCTCCCGGAAGGGCATGTCCCATGAGAAGGTGTTTACTGACGGTATCTACACCGTAAAGGTCACACAGCCAGGAAAAGGTGTGCCTGCAGTCGTGGGGCGTGTGCTTTGTTCCGGCAGCAGTATACAGGATCCCCAGAGAGGCCAACACAGGATAAAAGTGCTTGTCCCGAAAGACACCGGGTGACGGAAAGGCTTCCATCAAGTCGATAAATCCGTAAATGCCAGGGTGAATCGTCTTGCCGGCGGCGGTCTTCACGCCGCCCTGGAAGTATCGTTCCTCAAGGTTCACGGTGAGGGCGCTGTAGGCGGAGACGCGGAAGCCGCTGTAAACCATGAGCAGGATCCGACATACCTCCGGATCTTCGGTGCGGCCAGTCTACGCCTCGCAAGGACAGCGGCATTTTTGGGCATAAAAATGCCCGGGACAATTGCTTTTTCCCCGGGAAGATGGTACGATTCATTTGCGGGTGAGCTGTATCATCCTCTTGACATAGTTCCGAGGATCCGCTTCCGGTTGGCGCCGGAGGCGGATTTTATATACGCCGGAGTGTATCGTCAAATTTCCAGGCAGCATGCCTCATTCAGGAAAGCAGTTTTGCAATATGGATGCTGAGATCCTGATAGATACATACAGGGATATTATCGTCGAAGCTGTACTGAAGGGTCTCCTCATTGCGTTCAAAATCGTATACATTGACGGTGCGGAGCCGGGGATTCACGATCCAGTATTCCCGCACACCCGCGGAGCGATATTTGAAAAGCTTGATGCCGTAGTCGATCCGCTCCGTGCTGGGAGATACGATTTCTATGATCCAGTCAGGCGATCCGCTGCAGCCATACTCATTCAATTTTCCTTCATCGCATATTACGGAGATATCAGGCTCAACATAGTTCCTGTCATCCGAATTTATGAGTACGGCAAACGGAGCGGGATAGACCTTACAGCGCCCACCATGGGAATCAATGTACTGTCCGATGACCTTGGTGAACTGGCTGACAAGCTCCTGATGAATTCGTTTTGGCGGAGCCATCATATACATTTGCCCGTCGATCAGCTCTGCACGCTGGCCTTCCGGTAAATTATAGATATCTGCAACGGTGTAAGTCGTTTCTCTTGATAAATCCATAAGCAACTCCTTTCGGAACTTGATTTTTGGTTGCGTACAGCCTTAATATCATCTGCCTTTGTGCGTTCAGTATACTGTACAATAGAAAGCGTCTAAATAAAATAATGTATTTATAAGGCGGGTTCCTCTTTTGGTTTAGAGTTTATTAACAACCCTTCCCATACATACAGGATCTTCTGTGAGAAGTATATCATCATATCCATTATTCAAGGAAATCAGACGATCCTTTCCCAACTGCTTTACATAAGCAAGGCCGTTGACGTTAAAAATACCGATTTCACCAATGCTGATTTCGCAGGTAGGCTCTATTAGGAGAATATCGCCGTCGTTATACAGGGGTTCCATGCTCTTTCCATCCACTTTAACGGCGTAGGCAACGCGACGATATTTAGGGATATCAGGCATTGTGATCCGCTCAGAATATACATCATCAAAAATGACCTGTCCTGTTCCGGTAGATACACTGCGGAAGTATTCTATGAGACGTCCTTTTTCGCCTGCGGTATTATGTAGTTCAACGATGGAAGTGGGAGTGATCCGCTTCAACTGATTCATTCGATCAGATTCCCATTGAAGGACTGCGGATACATGTTCTCGGCCAGATTCATCGAGTGCGCGGTATTTTTTGATGTGGTCATATTCTGATTTAGAAAAATTCTCTTTTGGGGAAAAACCGAATATATCATCAACGGTTGTGCCGTATATATCGCAGAGCATAAATAATGTATTAGCATCGGGCTGAGAGTACCCTGTTTCCCAGTGACCAACAATAGGTTGTTTTCTTCCTATTTTTTCGGCTACTTCTTGTTGAGTCATGCCACAAGAAATTCTTTTTGCTTTTAATTTTTCTCCTATTTCTTTCTTTGTCATTGCATCCTTATCCTTTCCATTTCGATATTAACATGCAAAATTAATAAAATCAACATATATATTCAAATTTTTATTAAAAATGTATTGACTAATAAAGCGATGAATTGTATAGTGCGAATATAATCAAATAAACAGCAATATGGTATTAAAAAGAAAACTACTAGCTAATAGATCAGTTGGTAGTTTTCTTTTTGTTGTTGCACCGGTGCAGCTTACACCGGATTCCTGGCACCGGAATTCCTCTCGGCGCCGGGGAGGGAAGGATTACTGCATCAGGGCTTTATGGGCCAGTTCCATTGTAAATAGATGATCTGCCAGCCGCCTTCGTTCTTCCGGAAGCAGAACATTCAGAAGATTCAGAAAACGGCTGAAAGAATACCCTTTGCTGATTTCCGGACAGCTGCTGTCCCTCATGGTACGAAGCTCGGTATTCCCGAGAAGATAGTCAAGGGACACCTGGTAGAACTGAGCGATTTTAACAGCATTATCCAGACAGGGCTCATGTACCCCGTTTTCATAGTTGGATATGGTGCCCGTGGAGCAGCAAAGAAAAGCGGCCAGTTCCTTCTGCCCGATGTTCCGTTCTTCCCGAAGCAGTGCCATTCGTTCTGATAATTTGTTCATAAGAACCTCCTTTGTGAGTAATGGTATCCGGTTACAAAAATACCGTACCGCAAAGGAGGCCAGGAGGCAAAAGCATTGCTGCTGAAGCTGCATGGCAGCAGTGTTAAGGGAGGCGGCTGGCAGCAGGTGTGGGAACAGGTGTCAAAGGAAGCCTGGCAGCAGGAAGAGATCCGGAGGAGGGGTCAAATGACAAGAGAGCAGTTGAAAGAGTATCAGAGCAAAAGAGTGGAGATCCGGGAACTGAGGTACAAGTTGGATCGCCTGTGTGAGGAACTGACGGACAATGACGTGATTATGGACTACCGCAGCAGCTTTCCGGTGCCGAAATCCGTAGTAGGGTTGAATCAGGAGAGGTACTGGCGCTTACACGATACCTAAGGTCGGCAGATAAAGCAGCTGGAGGGAGAGTGTGCGGAGATAGAGGAATACATAGAGGGCATTCCGGACAGTTTGACGCGGCGCATCTTCCGGATGATCTTTGTTGATGGAATACCACAGAAGCGTATAGCAAAGGCTGTACATACCTTGCAGGCATTCATTAGCAAAAAAATATCTCATTTTGCAAAATGGAATAAAAGGTATGAAAAAGTATGCTATAATAAATTCTGAAGAAACTATATGGAGAAACAAAAAAGCGCCCCGGAATGGATCCGGAGCGTTTTCTTTAGGCGTGTTGGCGTTGATAAAGTGCGGTCAGGGAGTCTTGAAGCACCTGCGAGAAATTGATATGGTTATTTTCGGCAAAGGTGTTAAGCCATGCCGGGATGGTAAGATTTTTTCTTACTGCTTTTTCGCCATATCTTTCAGTATAAGAATCCATATCCAGAACAAGCATGCTTACAAAACCGCCTGGATCTGGAGTAATGGATTCCAGAGGGCTTGCGGGAGGAATGGCGTTTCCGTCTTCTAATTCATCAAGAACCCAGCCGGAAGCGGCGTCCATGCCCATGAGAATGGCTTCGGCCAGGGAGTTTCCGCCGCTCACACATCCGGGAAGATCAGGAACTACTACTGCATAAGCGCCTTCCTTTTCGCTGTCAGGATAAAAACAGGCGGGATAAGTTAATTTCATACAAAGATCCTCCTATAGTTATTGTGTGCAGCACCGGACATTATAGTCCGGCCTGCTTAAAAATTTGTTTGACAACCTGTGGTGAAATGTCTCCGGGGTGTTTTGGGATTGTAACCTTGCCCGGCTTTGATGGGTGTATGTACTGGCAATGAGAGCCTTTCGCATTTTTGTATATCCAACCATCCGCTAAAATGATTTTTTCTACTTCCCGGAATCTCATTGTGTTATCTCCTTATGATTATATTATACGCATAATGCGCATGAAAGTCAAGCGATATTATATTTTTAAAACAGAAAATAGAATCTATAATTTGCGCAGTGGTACATGGCAGCAGCCGTGTGCCACTGTTTTTATAATGGGAAAACGGATGGAAGAAGGGCAAACTGCGGAATTATCCGCATTAGCCCAAAATACCGAACCAAACTGTACAGCGGAACCGGAAGTTATTGATTTTACAGGAACTTCCGCAAATTTACAATCGGTGTAATACGGAGGGAATGAACACATAAAACAAACTGAAAAGGAGGCGCCTATTATGGCAATTTATTTCGCGCAAAACAAAAGTAAGCTTTTTCTCGGCCCGCAAAAGGTCAGGCAGGGATATGTCGCAGACAGGAAAGTTTATTCTTCCGCCAATACGGTCACTTATATGGTAGATATCGGCATTTCTTACACCGAGGAAGCAGACAGCGGCACGTCCTGTCTTTCTCCGAAAACCTTCACTCCTCAGAAGACTGGGTGGAGTTTTGTGGGCTGGCGGGAGGACAGGACGGCAAGCGCCAGCGTGCTGGGCAGTAAAATCATGGCGGACAGCCCTGTCACCCTGTATGCCGTGTTCCGGGCAGGCGTTACGGTGACTTACTATAACAACAGCACTTCCGCCAGCAGTACATCGGGATACCGGTATTATAACAATGGCAGCGTGGTCAACCCCAGCTTTCAGCTGACGCAGACAAGTTCCAGCGGCTGGACGGCCAGGGGATGGAGTACCAGCAATCAGGGGAACGCCGGAATCACCTATGCCAATGGAGCAGCATTTACTCGGGACAGCAATGTCACTCTATACGGCCTGTACCAGCAGAGTATAACTGTTACTTATTATAACAACAGCACTTCCGCCAGCCGTACCACGGGGACAAGGTATTGGGCACCGGCGGGATATATCAATCCCTCCTTTACGCTGACCCAGGCAGGCTTATCCGGCTGGACGGCCAGAGGCTGGAGCACGGGCACGGCAGGCAACAGCGGCATCACCTATAATAACGGAGCGGCCTTTACCCGGGACTCCAACACTACCCTGTACGGCATGTATCAGCAGACCATTACCCTGTCCTACAACGGCAACGGCGCTTCCGGGGGAAGTACGGCGGCCCAGAGCGGCACAAGGTACTATAACAGCAACGGCGCCACCGTCAACCCGTCCTTTACCCTGCGTGCCAACGGCTTTTCCCGCAGCGGCTGCACCTTTAAAAAGTGGGCGCTGGGGAGCACCGGCGGGACGCAGTATGCCCCAGGGGCAGGCATTACCCTGTCGGCCAGCGCTGCCATGTATGCGGTATGGACCGGGATACAGACAGTTATCACGCTGTCAAAGAATGGCGTTTATGTGGATGGGGGGATGCATATTGATATAAACAAACCGGACTGCATGCTGGTCTATGATGCAGCCATTGACTGCTCCCTGTACAGGGGCGTCCAATTTAAAAAAGTACAGCTGAATGCATACACGGAACATGAAGGAACCGGCGCTGCCTTTGGGATGTGCGAGTCCGGGGGAGGAGCATTCCTGCCGCTTGTAAATTTCTGGCGGGACTGGGTAAGCGCAGGGGGCGTGAAACACACGGAACAGCTGGTAAAAGACGGAGAGACCGCAACGCTCTATTTTTCAAAGGCATCAGGGACTACAATGCTGTATGTTGGGTACCGCCCTTACCTGGATCGGAAACCGCCCTACGGGAGCGTTTATTTTTACTTTACGGATGTGACGCTTATACCCAGGTGATGCAGGAAGGGAGGTGACGCCCATGAGGATCCGGGACGGGCCCTGAAGGGTAAAAACAGAATATAGAATCAGAATCACAGAGCCGGAAGTTTCCACAGGAGACATCCGGCTCTTATGATCGGGAAGGAGGGAAGAGGTGACAGAGGAAGACATTGCGGTAAAACTGGAGGGACACGAGCACGAGATCGGAT